>JANOOV010000282.1:0-4006 GCA_031421535.1 Gammaproteobacteria bacterium | reverse complement strand
GCCAGCGACATGCCGGCATTTAAAAACACCTTGGACGATACGCAGATCGCTGCGGTGTTGTCGTATATCCAGAGCCGCTGGGGTGCGGATATGCGTACCTTCCGTCGTGAAAATAAACTTGATGTTCCAAGTTAAGGCCTGGGTCGTGACATGGCGCTGATCACTCTTGCCCCCGGCGTGCGCGTCGACGACAGCACCTTCGAATTCAACTTTATTCGCGCGTCGGGCCCGGGCGGACAAAATGTCAACAAGGTGGCGACGGCGGTCCAGTTACGCTACGACACCACGGCATTACCCGCCGATGTGCAGCGCCGGTTACCCACCTTCGCCGGTAAGCGGCTGACCGCCGACGGCGTGCTGATCATCGACGCGCGCCGTCATCGCACGCAGGAGCGCAATCGCGCCGATGCCGTGGAGCGCCTGCTCGACGTGCTGCGCCAAGCGGCGGAAAAACCCAAGCCGCGCATTAAAACCAAACCCACCAAAGCATCCCGCGAGCGCCGCCACGATGCCAAGCGCGAGCGTGGCGCGCTAAAACGTGTGCGGCACAAAGCCGGTGATTTGGACGGCTGAGGATTGGGTGTGCAGGCCGTATTGTTTTCAACCCCTCTCTTAAACTAGCCGCAACTAACCGCTCCAGTTGTGCGCCCGACAATCTCCACGCCTCGACAATCCACACCCTCCGAAAAATCACCCAAATGGGTGATTACATGACCTCCCCGCTGGCGTAGCGTCCACCCGGTGCAGTGCCGCCATCAAGGATCGAAGCGGCGTAGTCACAGTGCGGATGCAGCGTATTGCATCCGCACTGGTTTCATTAGGGACAGGCAATCTCAACAACGGAGGATTTATGCAACGACACAGGCCAGGTGCGGGTGACGGGTCAGCGCTTGAAAAGAGCAAGATTTGATAACCCCGGCGGCGAGCGCTCGTGCTAGTTTCAGTCGCGATCCCGAGTGGATGAGAAGCTCAGGATTCGTCTGCGCATTTCAATTAAACAGGAATGGCTTAATCAACACAGGAGAAGAATATTATGTTCCGAAATTCATCTGGATCCCTTCACAAACGTGGCCAGTGGGCACTGGCGCCACTGGCGTTGGCGGTTTGCTCATCGCTGCACGCGGCCGAGTACACGGTCACCGACCTGGGCACCTTGGGCGGCGCTTCGAGCTATGCTTACGACATCAACGACGCGGGACAAGTCACCGGACAATCCATCAAGGCAGATGGCGCAACACGCGCGTTCATTTACGCAAAACCACCGGCCTCGAACACCTTTGTGATGACCGAGCTACCGGCGTTGCCCGGTGCCGGTTCCTACAGCGTTGGGTATGGAATAAACGCGTTGGGTCACGTGGCCGGACAAGCGGATGCCGGAGGTGCGCTGTACCCGTTCTTTTATAACGGCACCACTTCGGTTGCGCTGCCCATCTCCGCCGACGGCGGCTTAATGAATCTGCGTGGATCGGCCACCGACCTGACCGACACCGATGTGGTGGTGGGTTGGGGCAGCATTCAGTCCACCGCCAGCGATTATCCCAAACCTTTTTCCTGGATCCCCGGCGCCGCCAGCCTGACCTACCTCGGCAACTTGAGCAGCACCGGCGACTCCAGTCCTATGGGCGCCGCCTACGCGGTGAACGCGGGCGGATTCATCGTGGGTAGCGCATTTCAATCCGTGAACGGCTCCCCCGCGTTTATGTATACGCCGGTCACAGGAGCGGTCGGCACCATGACGAGTCTGGGCACGCTGGGTGGCCCGTCCGCACAGGCGTGGGGAATCAATACAGGCAAAGTGATCGTTGGCCGTGCCGATGTGAATACGACTAACTTTCACGCGTTTTTATACAAGAACGCGCAGCTGACCGACATCGGCCCATCGACCGGCAACAGCCGCGCGAGCGACATCAACAATGCAGAAGTCGTCATCGGCACTTTTGGCACCGGGGACTTGAGCGAGTTCGACACCAGCGCCCGCGCGTTTGTGTACACCGCAAGCCAGCTTCGGCGCGACCTGAACGCGTTGATTCCGGCGACCAGCGGTTGGGTGCTGGCTGCGGCGGAAGGCATCAACCAAGGCGGCCAGATCGTCGGCTATGGTGTGAAGGGTGGCAACACGCATGCCTTCCTGCTGGATCCGGCGGGAACGGTTGACGCCGTCAAGCCGCGCCCGGCGGAAGTAACGACCCCGGTGAACACGGCAACCACCATCAACCTGAGCGCCAAAAACACCAAGGGGCAAACGCTGCAAAAAGTCGTGATCCAGTATTCCTACCCTGCGGGCATCACGGTGGGCGCGATCACCAACCCGTCCACCTCGCCGGTCGCCGCCATAAAAACCGTGGACACCACCAACCGGCTGATCAAGCTCGAATGGACGAACGTCGCTGCAAATGCAGTGCTGGAAGCGGACTTCCCCGTGAGTGCGAGCGTCGGCGCGGACTACACACTGACCAGGAGCAAAGTCGAATACACCTTGGCCAATGGCACGAAGGTCGTCAGCACCGGGACGGCGGTTAACGCGCTGATTCACGTGACTGCCGGGCCGAACCAGGCGCCGGTCGCTAGCTGTCCGCGCACCCCGTCGGGCTCGACATTTAACGTCGGCGACACCATCACCTACAACTGCAACGTGACCGACCCAGAAAACAATCCGGTGTCGTTTTTCTGGACGTCGGGCATTCCTCCGGCCAACGGCGTATCGCCGGGACCGTCTCCGGTCACTCCGCCCGCGACCAATGCCTACACGTTTAAATTCGCCACGGCGGGTTCGTTCAACGTGCAGTTGAACGTGGGTGATAACTTCACCCATAACGGTAACAACCAAATCCTGGTGTTCTCGGAAAACCTGACGGCAGTGGTACCGCCGCCTACGGTGAATCAGCCGCCCGTGGTCAGTTGTCCGCGCACTCCGTCGGGCTCGACATTTAACGTCGGCGACACCATCACCTACAACTGCAACGTGACCGACCCAGAAAACAATCCGGTGTCGTTTTTCTGGACATCGGGCATTCCTCCGGCCAACGGCGTATCGCCGGGACCATCTCCGGTCACTCCGCCCACGACCAACGCCTATACGTTCAAGTTTGCAGCGGCAGGATCGTTCAACGTGCAGTTGAACGTCAGCGACGGGTTTGTTCACAACGGCAATAACCAGATGCTTGTGTTTGCGGAGAACCTGACTGCGGTGGCACCTCCTGCGGGCGGCACGGTGACTAACGTGCTCGCGTCACCTGCCAGCGTCACGGTGGCGGTGAGCGTGAATACGAAGATCAGCCTCAACGCCGCCAACAACCAGGGCCAAACCTTGAGCAGCTTCAAGGCGGAATACAAATATCCGTCGGGGATTTCGCCGAGCACCGCAACCGCCACCTTCTCGGGCGGAACTGCAACAGTCAAGACCAAGACCATCGACACCGCCAATCGTCTGGTGAAGTTCGAGTGGACCGGTGTCACTGCGGGCACGGTGATGAGCGCGTCGTTCAATGTAAAGTCCGGCACCAGAGCCGCCTACACCTTGACGCCGAGCAGGGTGGAATCCACCTTCAGCAACGGCACGAAGAAAACCGGCACGGGTAACAACGTGGTAGTGACGGTGCAGTAGCGGGTTATTTTTAATACAGCAGGTTGAATATCATCTGAAGTTATAAACCCTGCCGGGCAGGTAATACCAATAATATCGCCTGTTTTCAGGTAAGCCGGTTTAATTGAAAGTGCTTCGTCTTTTTCGCTTTGTCTATTGGCCAACAGCTGTGCAGGGTTTAAAATAAAAGCCGCCGGTAATAGGGAAGAGATAAATCGGTTTCTTTTCATTAAAAGTCATTTAATCAAAATTACCGCTTACAATATTAAAATAAAGAAACAAGCAGATACCTTGCAACAATACAGGGTAAAAAAAATTTAATTTTTTCAAAAAAATAATCTTATTTTCAAAAAAAATATTTTATGACCAGAAACCAACTTGCTATTATTATTTTGCCCATAATTTTTTTACTAAGTTGTAAAA
>JANOOV010000281.1:0-2174 GCA_031421535.1 Gammaproteobacteria bacterium | reverse complement strand
GCACCTACAAGGCGACGCAAGGTTTGTACGACAAATACGGCCCCGAACGCGTGATCGACACGCCGATTTCCGAGAACGGCTTTACCGGCTTGGGGATAGGCGCATCGTTTCTGGGCGTGCGTCCGATTATCGAAATCATGTCGGTGAATTTCGCGTGGCTGGCGCTGGATCAAATCGCCAACTCGGCGGCGAAAGTGCGTTACATGTCCGGCGGTCAGCTCACCGCACCGGTGGTGATTCGTTCACCGGGTGGGGTTGCACATCAGTTGGGCGCGCAGCATTCCGGCCGCATGGAAAAGGTGTTCATGGGCATCGCCGGGTTGCGCGTGGTCACGCCGTCGAATCCGAAGCAGGCTTACGGTTTGATCAAGTCGGCGGTGCGCTGCAACGATCCGGTGTTCATCAACGAGCACGAGTACATGTACAGCATGAAGGGCGAGGTGCCGGATGCGGAATATTTCCATCCGCTGGAAGGTTCCGAAGTCGCCCGCATGGGCCGCGACGTGACTTTATTCGGCTACAACATTTCCGTGCATTGGTGTTTGCAGGCGGCGGAGATTTTGTCAAAACAACACGGCATTGAAGCGGAAGTGATGGATCTGTTCGCGTTGAGTCCGCTGGATCGTGTCGGCATCAAGGCTTCAGCGAGCAAGACGCACCGCGCGGTGGTGGTGGAAGAAGCCGAAGCACCGGTCGGCGTGGGTGCGGAAGTCATGGCCATCATCAACGAAGAATGCTTTTTCGAACTCGATGCCGCGCCAGTGCGCGTATCGGCTGCCAATGTGCCGATCCCGTTTAACCACAAGCTGGAAAAAGCCGCGATCCCGGACGCCAAGCGCGTTGTGGATGCCGTGTTGAAGATGTTTGGGAAATGATGATTTCTACTGCGCTGCGGCGATCTATGGGATTAAGAATTCTCAAAAAACTTTGCTTTGCCACACGAGATACTCCTTCCCCCTGCAAGGGGGAAGGTGGGCGATCGCCATGGATGGCGGAAGGTAGAGCAACGCAGGAGCAGTTGCCGGGATGGGGGTGTTCATAGGTAGCGGCACGATTAACTCACCCCCATCCTGCCCTTCCCCCTTGCAGGGGGACGGAACGCTCCGTTTAAGCGGTCAGGCGCGGTCTTATAAAGATCAATCCCAAACAGAATGAAGCATGGTTCTAAACGATATGTCCGAATCCTTTGTAATCAAAATGCCCCAACTCTCCGACACCATGACCGAAGGTGTGCTGGTCAGTTGGGAGAAAAAAATCGGCGACAAAATTGCGCGCGGCGACATCGTTGCCACAGTCGAAACCGACAAGGCCATCATGGACGTGGAAGTCTTCCGTGAAGGTTATCTGTCCGGGCCGATGGTCGCGATTAACGCGGTGGTGCCGGTCGGTAATGCGATGGCGATGCTGGTGGATCGCGCCGAACAGGTGCAGGGCGGTGAAGCCGCACCGATTGCCGCCATGCCGAAAGTTGCGGTTGCGAGTGCGGCCGAACAAGGCACCAACGCGCCACAAGGTGTGGTCACGATCATCAAAATGCCGCAGCTCTCCGACACCATGACCGAAGGCGTGGTGGTGGCCTGGACCAAAAATCCCGGCGACAAAATTGCGCGCGGCGACGTGGTGGCGCAAGTCGAAACCGACAAGGCCATCATGGACGTGGAAGTATTCAAGGAAGGCTTCCTGTCTGGCCCGTTGGTGGCGGTGGACAGCGTGGTCGCGGTCGGCAGCCCGATGGCCTATCTGGTCGAGAAAGCGGGCCAGGTCGTGACTGCAACCAGCAGTGCGCTGCGCGGCGCGTCCGATCTGAACGTCACCAGTCCCTCGCATCAGGAGCCACGCCATCAGTTGGCGGCCGCGCATCCGGCGCCTGGGCATCGCGCCCCGGCGACGCAAGCGTTCGCTACGACGCCCGCGATGCGCCCGGACAACAAACACGCCACGCCCTACGCGCGCAAACTCGCTGGCCGGTTTCATGTGAATCTCAACACCCTCAAGGGCAGTGGCCCCGGCGGCGCCATCGTTGCGCTGGACGTGAAACGCGCGCAACCGATCGAGCGACCCAGCAGCATGGAGGCCCATATTCCAGCGCATGCGATGCCGGAAGTGCAGGTGCCTGGCAAGGGTCGCGCGATGACCGCGATGGAACGTGCGGTGAGTCATTCGATGACGGCCGC
>JANOOV010000280.1:0-3325 GCA_031421535.1 Gammaproteobacteria bacterium | reverse complement strand
CAGGACTTCATGCGGTTTCTGCTGCACTGGCAACGCGTAACGCCCGAACAACAGGGTGAAGGTCCGCAAGCGCTCGCGGGCGTGATCGAACAACTGGAAGGTTACAGCGCCCCAGCAGGCGCGTGGGAAAGCGACGTATTGCCCGCGCGCATCAGTGATTACGTACCGGATGATCTGGATGCGCTGTGCTTGGCCGGACGTGTGACGTGGGTGCGACTGAACTCCCCTGCCTCCGCTCGTGCGCCGGTGAAGTCGACACCCATTGCGTTGCTGCCACGCAAACACGTCAGCGTATGGATGCACAGAACACCGGAAAAACCAGCGAATTTTTCGCCCCGCGCGCAAAAAATCGCCGAGGTACTCGCACAACGTGGCGCGTGTTTCTTCGACGATTTGCTGCGCGCCAGTGGCTTGCTGCGCACGCAACTGGAAGACGCGCTCGCCGAACTGGTTGCGCAAGGCGCGGTGAATTCGGACAGCTTCAACGGACTGCGCGCGTTGCTGACGCCGCAAGAAAAACGCCGCTCCGCCCATAGCGGGCGGCGCGCCCGACGCGGCGTGACAACGGATATCGAGGACGCCGGGCGCTGGACGTTGACATCAATCCAGAGCAACGCTGCTATGAACGACCCCCATCCCAACCTTCCCCCTTCCAGGGGGAAGGGGCAGGAATCCAGCGCTGTTTATCGAGGAGCAATTGCTGGGAATGCAGATCGTCTTGAACACATCGCCCGCACGCTATTACGCCGCTACGGCGTAGTCTTCCGCATGCTCCTGGAACGCGAATCGGAATTACCGCCGTGGCGCGATCTGTTGATGGTGTACCGCCGCCTCGAAGCGCGCGGCGAACTGCGCGGCGGCCGTTTCGTGGCGGGATTTTCCGGCGAACAATATGCGTTGAGCGAAGCCGTCGGCGCGCTGCGCGAAGTACGCCGCCGCGCAACCACGGGCCAGATCGTGTCAATTAGCGCCGCCGATCCGTTGAATCTGGTCGGCATCATCACGCCCGGCGCGCGCGTGCCCGCACTGACCGGCAATCGCGTGCTGTATCGCGACGGCATTCCGATTGCGGTTCAAGCCAGTGGTGAAACGACCTTTCTGCAACCGGTCGATCCGCAAGCGCAGTGGGATGCGCGCACGGCCCTGTTACGTCAACCACGCCGCCCCGCGCACACCGCTTGAGTCGCCGAATTTCGGCGCGGTCAGCCGGGTGTCGACCCGATCCGAAAACACATACTTCCCCCATAAGCGCGGCACGTTGTGATACAGACGCGCGATGTTGCCCAGGCCGCCGCCCAACACGATGACGTGCGGGTCGAGCATATTGATGATGTGAGCCAGCGCGCGTGCCATGCGGTCTTCATAACGTTGCAAGGCCGCTTCGCACGCCGCGTCGCCCTGCGCGGCGCGCAGCACAATTTCCTGCGCTTCACTGCGTGTGCCGGTGGCCCGCTCATGGTCACGCGTGATGCCGGGTCCGGACAGAAACGTTTCGATGCAGCCCTGCTGCCCGCAATAACATGCGGCGCCGGGACGCTCATCGTCGCGCGGCCAAGGTAGCGGGTTGTGACCCCATTCCCCGGCAATCGAATTTGCTCCGTCCAGCACCCGGCCGCGCACCACGATTCCCGCGCCCGTACCGGTGCCCACGATCACGCCGAATACCACCTCGGCTCCCGCCGCCGCACCATCGGTCGCTTCCGATAACGCAAAGCAGTTGGCGTCGTTGGCGATGCGAACCGGGCGCGCCAGCAGCGCCTCCAGATCCTGCACCAGCGGCTGACCGTTAAGGCACACGGAGTTGGAATTTTTCAAGCAGCCGGTGGCACGCGAAATCGCGCCCGGCGTACCGATACCGACGCTGCCGCGCATGCCCAGTTTTTGTTCTGTATTGTTTACCAAGTTGGCGATGGCATTGAGCGTGGCGCAATAATCGCCTTGCGGGGTGGCGACCCGGCTCCTGTAAAGCTCCGCGCCCGCAGCATCAAGCGCGATGATTTCGATCTTGCTGCCGCCCAGATCAATGCCCAAACGCATCACGCGTGCTCTTCGTCTTCATCGTCAGCCTGATGCAAAGCCAGCGCAATCGCACGAGCACGCTCACGTTGCAATTCCCGCGCAATCGCCGGGCCTTTCAAACCACGCGCAAGCAGCGGCTGTACATCCACAGCTGCTGCCGCGTTCCGCGCGGTGCGAAAAATATCCGCCTGCGGCACGTCGCGGTTTTCGAAACCGGTGCGGCCGCGTGAGTCGGCGATGCAGGCGAGCAGAAAATGTTCGAAACGCTCGGGGCGGCGAAATGCGTCCAGGGCTTCCAGGGTTTTAAGCAACGTCGTGGCACGTAACTCGGCGGCGCGATGAAAGTGCAAATGGTAGCGGCACACCAGCACGCCCAGCTCGCGGTAGTCGTTGGGCACCGCGAAACGCCGGCACAACTCCTGCACTAAACTGACACCGCGTTCTTCATGGTTGATGTGGCGCGGCCACTCCTGACGCGGTGTGGTCCCCTTGCCCAGGTCGTGCACCAGCGCCGCGAAACGCACGCGCGTATCGCGGCTCAACAGTGCCGCTTGTTGCAGCACCATCATCACATGCACGCCGGTATCGATTTCAGGATGGTGTTTTTCCGGCTGCGGCACGCCCCACAGCCGGTCGATTTCCGGGAATAATTTTTTCAGCGCGCCGCAGGCGCGCAGCACTTCAAAAAAATCCGGCGGCTGCTCTTCACTCAACGCACGTTCCAGTTCCTGCCAGACCCGCTCCGGCACCAGTGCATCGACTTCACCGTTATCGGCCATGCTACGCATCAGCGCGCCGGTGTCGTCCGCGACACGAAATCCCCGGCTGGCAAAACGCGCGGCGAAACGCGCGATGCGCAGGATGCGCACCGGGTCTTCGACGAACGCGGGCGACACGTGCCGCAGCATGCCATTTTGCAAATCGCGCAAGCCGCCGAACGGGTCGATCAATTCGCCATGCGCCGATTCGGCCATCGCGTTGATGGTGAGATCGCGCCTGCGCAGATCATCTTCAAGCGTGACGTCGGGTGCCGCGTGGAACGCAAAACCGGCGTAACCGGGCGCGGTCTTGCGCTCGGTGCGCGCCAGCGCGTATTCCTCTTTGGTTTGCGGGTGCAGGAACACCGGAAAATCCTTGCCGACGCGCTGATAACCTTGCGCTTCCATTTCTTGCGGGGTGGCGCCGACCACGACCCAATCGCGGTCTTGCACCGGGAGCCCCAAATGTTTATCGCGCACCGCGCCGCCGACCAGATAGACTTGCATGCGATCAATCTTATCACTCCACCATGCGCCCTCGACACTTA
>JANOOV010000279.1:0-1958 GCA_031421535.1 Gammaproteobacteria bacterium | reverse complement strand
ATTGAATCTGCCCGTCGTCGGCCCGATCCTGCGTAAAATCATCCTCACGCGCTTCGCCAATTATTTCGCGCTGCTGTATGCGTCGGGCATTACGGTGATGAACTGCATGCAGATCGTCGAAAAAACCACTGGCAATCTGGTCATCACCCAGGCGCTCAATGACGTGCGCAAAAAAATCAGCGACGGCAACAGCATCTCCGCCAGCATGGCCAGCGTCGCACTATTCCCGCCGCTGGTGGTGCGCATGCTCAAGGTCGGCGAGTCCACCGGCGCGCTCGACGCGGCGCTGCTGAATATCAGCTACTTCTACAACCGCGACGTGAATGAATCCATCGAACGCGCGCAGGCGATGATCGAGCCGGTGTTGACGGTGGTGCTTGGCCTGCTGCTGGGCTGGATCATGCTGTCGGTGCTGGGGCCAATTTACGACATTATCGGCAAGATAAAAACATGAGCAGGCGTGTCATTCTCGTTTCGAGCAATCACGCCGCCGTGTACGTGTGGCAAGGCAAGCATTTGCACGGCCCCATGGAATTCATGGCGGGTGAGGCCGGCTACGCGGCACTGGCGGAGTATCTGGCGCAGGACGCGGGCATGGTGACGGATCTGCTGGCCGACGTAATCGAAGAAGAGTTTCGCACCGAGCGCGTGCCGCATGTGGTTGGACGCGATCAGGTTGGATTGCTGAAACGGCGTGCCGAGCAGGCATTCCGGCTGACGCCGTACCGGATGGCCTACATTCAAAACAAGCTGGTGGACGGCAAGCGCGAAGACGAGGCGCTGCTGTCGGCCATCACCAATATCGACTTGATCGCGCCCTGGGTGAAATGCCTGACCGGCAGCAAGGTGCCGCTACACGGCATTTATTCAGTCGCGCAATTGTATGGCGAGTTGCTCAAACCGCTGGACGTCATCGAGAAACGTGCGCTGATTATCACGCGGCAACAACACGGCGGCATGCGTCAGGCGTTTTACTTCGAACAAAAACTCAAGCTCAGCCGCCTGAGCCCCGCACCCAGCACCGACCCCGAAGCGCACGCCGACCAGTTGTTGGCCGAAGTCGACAAATCGCAACGCTATCTCACGCGCTTAAAGTTGCTCGGCCGCGAGGACATGCTGGTGGTGCATTGCATCAGCACCGGTGCGGAGCTTACCGCGCTGCGCGAAACCTGCCGCGACACGACGACGTTGCAATTCAGATTTCACGATTTGGCCACACTGGCGGGCGCATTAAACGGCGGAGGCTATGCGGTTGCCGCGAGATTTTGCGATGAATTATTCGTGTCGCTCCTTAAACGCCGCCCCCCGGTGCGTGATTACGCAACTGCGGCGGAGCGCCGCTACGCAGTCTATCGCCATGCACGCATCGCCTTGCATGGTGCCAGTGCAATGCTATTTTTGACGGCGCTGGCCTGGACCGGCATGAACCTGATCGATGCGCGTTTGATGCGGGAATTCAACAGCAGCGCTGGACGTATTTCGGGCGACATCCAGCAACGTTATGACGCCGTGGTGGAGGAGTTACCCAAGACGCCGGTCAGCCCGCCGAATCTGCGCACCGGGGTTGAGCTTGCACAGAGCCTGATGAGTCAAAGCACATTGCCGCAACCCATGTTGTATGCGTTAAGCGCCGGCTTGCGGGATTTTCCGCAGGTGGATGTGCAATCCGTCGAGTGGGTGGCCACCGCCGATCCCGCCTTGGTTACGTTCAGCAGCTCGACGGTTGCCGCGCCACCGGCCGCGGCAGATTCCCCCGTTAGCGGCGAAGCTCCCGCGACCCATGACCTCTATCAAGTGGCGCAAGTCAAAGGCAGTTTGCGCGCGTTCGACGGCGACTACCGCAAAGCCTTTGAACAGGTGAATCGTCTGGTGGCGACGCTCAAGAAAAATGTCGAGCTTACGCAGGTGCGCGCGGTGGAGCTGCCGCTGAATACCGATCCGGCGGTGTTATTGCAAGG
>JANOOV010000278.1:0-12705 GCA_031421535.1 Gammaproteobacteria bacterium | reverse complement strand
GGGGTATTGTTTCAGTACCAGCGATTGCCTGGAATGAAGGCGGGCTATACGTCGGACTATAAAGTTCCGGGGTGATTGCATTGATTGTATTGAGAGATACCCGCCTCATGGCAGGATTTATTTTACGCATGTTAACGGTGATGCTTGGGCTGTGGTTGGCCTCGGAATGGGTGCCGGGTATTGAAGTTCAGGGTGCGGCCACACTGATTGGTGCGGCCTTGTTGCTGGGTTTCGTCAACGCCGTGGTGCGGCCGCTGCTCATCGTGCTGACGCTGCCGTTTACCATTGTCACACTCGGTCTGTTTTTGCTGGTGATTAACGCCGCCATGCTTGGCCTGGTCGCATGGATGTTTGACGATTTCAATATTGCCAGCTTCTGGCCCGCGTTGTTCGGCGCGTTGATCGTGAGTATCACCGGCTGGATCGGATCGTATTTCATTGGCCCGCGCGGCCACGTGGGCGTTACTTACCTACGGCGCGATTTATGAACGCGCCGCTGATCGTGAATGGCCGCGTGCTGGCGACGGATGAAGAAGGCTTTCTGGAAGGTCCTTCAGATTAGGATCATGACGTGGCGTATGTGGTCGCGGCAGGGGAAAATCTTGATCTCAACGACGAACGCTGGCTGATCGAGCAATACGTGCGCGACTATTTTGAAACACAGCATAAGTGCCGGAGGCGCGCACCTTGCTCAAAGCCATGCAGCAGTTGTTCGACGAGGAACGTGCCACGCGCAAATACGTCTACCAACTCTTCCCTTATGACTACGGGCAGCAAGCCTGCAAAATTGGAAGCAGGCGCAGGATGATTTCCTGCGGGATTTCATTCGACTGGATTGCAGAATTTTAGGTCAGCTGACTTGATTGTTTTTGGTTTGCGTATGTTCCAGCCATCTTTTGATGCGATTGGCATCGCCGATGCGCGTCATTTTTCCCCGGCCATCGAGCAGTATGATAATCAAATTGCGCGTGGAGATTTGTGCCTGCATCACCAGGCAATGTCCTGCCTCGCGGATGAAGCCGGTTTTGCTCAAGCCAATATCCCAGTCTTTGTTGCTGATGAGCACGTTGGAATTGCGGTACCGGGTGGGGCGATAGTTGTCGGTTTCGACTATGTAGGAGGCCATAGTCGAGACTTGGCGGATGATTTCATAGCCGTAGGCGGCGCTGACCATGCGCCCCAGATCCGATGCGGTTGATGTGTTGTGCTGGTCAAGGCCGGACGCGTCAGTAAACGTGGACTCGCTCATGCCCAGCTCCCTGGCTTTGTTGTTCATGGCGATGATAAAAGCTGCGGTGCCGCCGGGGTAGTTGCGTCCGAGCGCCGAAGCGGCGCGGTTTTCCGAAGACATTAACGCCAGTTGCAACAATTCAAAGCGTGTCAACACCGAGCCTACCGTGAGGCGCGATGTTGAAAATTTCACATGGTCGACGTCGTCTTCGGTAACGCTGATTTTTTCGTCCAATGGCTGCTTACCATCCAGCACCACCATGGCCGTCATCAGCTTGGTGATGGAGGCGATGGGCTGGCGCGAATCGATGTTTTTGCCATACAGCATAGCTCCGTTGGTTTGGTCAATGACCAACGCCGACGCTGAAGCAAGGCGTAAATTGCCTATTTGTCGGCTCTGTAACGACTCGTGCTTGGGGCGACGGTACACCGGACGGGTGCGCTCGCGGGCGCTAGGGGTCGGGCGCTGCTGGCTGCGTTGTGCGTAAGTTTGAGTTTGCTTCAATGGCGCGGAGCCCGCAGCGTCGTCTACCGACAACGCGAACGATGCAGAGTTTAATAACATACAGACCAGCAGAGTGGTGATTCGGCGCATTGTGTGTCGGTGACCCATCGTATGTTTAAGAATGCCCAACAAACATTACAGAGATTTTACAGGCATCGCATGAAAGTCTATGTAAACTAATATGTTTTTTTACATAATGCAATCGGTTGGGTAGCACATGATTGCGGCGACGCTCACTGTATCGGAGCGCGGGGCGGATTCTGTAACCGCAACCGAGCGTTTTTTTGGGTAATTCGTGATGCGTATCACACGCGATGCAGCGTGACCGCCACACGGGCTCCCCCCGATTCGCTGCGATCAATAACCATAGTACCGTGGTACAGCTTGACAATATCGCGGACGACAGCCAGGCCGATGCCGTGACCTGTGGTCGAAGGGTCCGCACGCACGCCGCGATCCATTACGCGATCAACCATGCTGGCTGGAATACCCGGCCCATCGTCTTCAATGTTCAGATATAAATCGACGTTTTCGGCTTGAATCGACATGGACGCGTGCAGCAGTACACGTCGTGTACTCCATTTGAAGGCATTGTCGAGCAGGTTGCCGAGCAATTCCATGAGATCGCCGACGTCGCCGTGGAAGATCACGTCGGCATCAATCTCCACGGAACACTGCACGTTTTTTTCGGCATACACTTTGTGCAGCGTATCCACGATCTTGATCGCCACGGGTCGGATCGCGACTGGCGCAGTCAGTACGCCACTGCCTGACGCAGCGGCTTTTTGCAACTGGTAGGAAACAATGCTTGACATATGATCAACCTGTTCGCGCAAGGTGGCGTCTGAGGCACGTAGGCTCTGTCCGGATTCACCGATGCCGCGTAATACCGCCAAGGGTGTTTTCAGACTGTGTGCCAGGTCGCTCAAGGTATTGCGGTAGCGTTCAATATGCTCATGGCGATTGTGGATCAAGGTGTTGATATTTTTCGTCAGTGTGTGCAGTTCGCGCGGGTAGTCTCCGCCGAGCGCGGTACGTTGCCCTTGTTCTATCGCACGCAATTCGTTGGCCACGCGTGTCAACGGCGTCAGTCCCCAGCGCAATATCATGCTTTGCACAACCAGCAGCAGAGCGGCAACCCCGCCAAGCCAGATCCACAAATTACGCCGAAAGCGCGCGATACGACGCGTGAAATCGCGCAGATCGGTTGCGACGCTCACCGTGAATATATTTTGTTTCGCGCTGCTGCCTTGCAAGGCCACTCCGAGACTAAAGGCGTACACGGTCTGGCCATCGGTAGTTTTCAGTCGTTCAAAGTGTCGTTCGTTGGTCGTGAGCTTTTGCGCGAATGGAATGCCGGTGCGGGCTTGTGACGCGGATTGCCACGATTGATCTGATTCATTGCCGGTAATCTGCGCATAGATGGTTGAATGCGTCGCAAAAAAGCGCGTGTCGGGTAGCAGGAACGCCATACTCAACATGCCGTTGTCATCCAGCTCGGATGCGGCAATCAATACATAGGCCTCGCTTTGTAGCCGGTCTTGCAGCGCGGTTTGGATGTCCCGAAAATAAATGGATTGCAGGGTCCAGCCGGTAAGGCCAAAAAATCCCGCCATCACGATCACCGCTGCGGCGATGACGCGAGTATGCAGCGATAATGTCACGCCACGACTCTCTTGAAACGGTAGCCCTGGCCGCGCAGTGTCTCAATGGGCTGATCGCGGTTTTCCGGATCAAGCTTGCGACGCAGGCGGCCGACGAATACCTCAATGACGTTGCTGTCGCGTTCGTAGTCCTGTTCATACAGGTGTTCGGTCAGTTGGTTTTTTGAAATAACCTCGCCCGCGTGCAGCATCAGGTACTCCAGCGCCTTATATTCAAATGCAGTCAGCTCGATGGGCGCGTTATTTACCCGCACCTCATGCGAAGTCAGGTTCAGTGAAATGCCGCCGTGCCGCAACACCGATTGCGCCTGGCCACTGGCGCGACGCAACAGCGCGCGCAAACGGGCGCACAGCTCTTCGATATGAAACGGTTTGGTGATGTAGTCGTCGGCTCCGGATTCAAGTCCGGCGACTTTGTCCTGCCAACTGCTGCGCGCCGTCAAAATGAGCACCGGAAATTTCTTGTTCGCAGTACGCAGATTCTCGATTACGGTAATGCCGGAAATATCCGGCAAGCCTAGATCGATGATGGCGGCGTCGAAATTGAATTCCTGCCCCAGATACAAACCGTCCGTGCCGTTTGCCGCAGTATCGACAGCGTAACCATCGCCACGCAAACGTGTGGCGATTTGCTTGAGTAGATGATGTTCGTCTTCGATGACCAAAATACGCATGACCTGTCCATGATAGTTCAGGGCACTTCTATAAATTCAGATTTCATCCCAACTGCTGCGTTGCGGAAAAAATTTATTGCTTACATATCAACATATGCGCGCGGCGAAATTTTTTCCGCGCCTTGCATTTGGGCGAACTCTGAATTTATAGAAGTGCCCTTCATCGAGTCTTAAATTGAGTAACGGCGGTCCACGCCGCCGTTACTTTGATAATGCACTTTACTTCTGATCGGCAATCGACAGCACAAACGTAACCAGGGTTTCAATGTCCGCGTCGGCGACGCGCGGCGAGTAGGGAGGCATCGGCACTTCGCCCCACACTCCTTTGCCGCCTTTCTTTACCTTATCGACCAGCTTGGCCTTCATCTCGGCGTTACCTTTATATTTTTCGGAAACATCTTTCCAGGCAGGGCCGACCACTTTCTTTTCCACGCTATGGCAGGCCAGGCAACCGCTTTTTTTGGCCAGCTCCAGTGCGGCAGCAGAGTCTGCCGCCCAACCGCTGGTTGAGACCAATGCAAGCGTGGCGACACCGGCGAGTAGTGCAAAAGTTTTACGCATATGAATCTCCAAAGGCAGGCAAGCTATTTAGGATTAAACTTCCCTGGCGCTTCGATTACGAAGGGGTGCCAGGTTGGGTTCAATGTAACGTTGGGCCACTGAACCCCGCCTGAACCAACGTTACGAAATTCTGGCTGGTGTCAGACACAAAGAGATCTGAATTTATGGACCAAGGCGGCTGTTCGAGCGAAGACAGTGAAGCCTATGCATTACGGGTCGTGGGCGACTCCATGCTGCCGGAGTTTTCCGACGGACAAATTGTCATTGTCGATCCGGCGTATCCGTTGAGCGCGGGCGCTTTTGTGGTAGTGGATTATGGCGGCGAGGTGATTCTCGGTCAGTACAGCACGCAGGACGGGCAGCAACGCCTGCTATTTCTCAACGTGGATTACTCGCCCCTGGTGCTGGTGCCGCCGTACCAGATCAAGGGGGTGGTGACGCAGCGCGCGGGTCGGCGTCGCAGCGAACGCAAACACTATTCGCCGTAATCCTGAAAACGAATTATCCCGGTGGCCAGCTCAGCGCGCGTCCACCCAGCACGTGCAGATGGATATGGAAAACCGACTGCCCGGCGTCCGCGTTGCAATTCATCACGGTGCGATAACCGGTGTGCGCAATCCCGTCTTGTTGAGCAACGATTTTTGCTGCGAGCAACATCTCACCGACGAGTTCCGTGTCTTCAGGCTGCAAATCATTTATGGTCGCGATATGGCGCTTTGGAATCACCAGGACATGGGTGGGAGCCTGTGGGTGAATGTCGCGGAATGCCAGTATTTTTGGGGTTTCTAATACGCTATTGGGTTTAATGGCCCCCGATACCATTTTGCAGAACAAACAATCGCTCATCTCCGGTCGTCCTTAATTTGCGTAGGTCAGAAAACAAAACGCCCCATTGTTTCGCAATGGGGCGTGCATTGTCACTATTCTGTGAATGCGCAAGTATCAGCTGGGGTAAATCGATTCAATTTCCACTTCGGCGGCTAACCAGTCCTGTACGCAGTCGCTGCAAAATCCGCGTTTTTCCGCGAGGTAGTACGCCGCTTCTGCGATCATGTGTTGACGTTCTTCAGCTGACAGCCGACGGCTGACTTTGGCTTTGGCCGATGACGCAGTGGCATTCACGCCGACTGGAATTTGGTTGCTTGTCGGCTTGGTTTTCCTGTCAACGTTTCGGGTGGTGCCGGGTTTGGCGTGGGGAATGTTTTGCATGGGTGCTTGTGACGCTATTGCTGGGTCTGTTCTCTGGTCCATTGTTCAACCTCCAATGATCGGTAACTGGGTTTGTTTTGTATAGCTGCTACCCTTTTTCCGTAACCGCGCTGCTTATTTATGCCCCGCCAATAATATTGTCAACATCGCTCATTGTGCGGGCGGTCAGGGTTATCAGAGTATAGGTAAGTTTTTCCAAATTGCGCAGCATCGTATGTAACGTCCGGATGTAACAGGATATTTAGTCAAGAATGGCGCCAGTGGCGTTTTTACTGTTGCAGAGCATAAAAGACTTTTGTGGGGAAGAAGCACATTACCACGCACGGCACACTATACTTCCCAGTCCTGACATATGAAGTATCTCCGGATCAACAAAGGAGCCAGAACATGAATAAATCCAGCCATAGTGAGAGTGTGCGCGAACTGCTCGCGGCGTTGGAGCGTGACCCGCGCATTGACCTGCATGCCTATCCGATTCAGGTTCTCGAACAAGACGACCGGCTGGTGATGGAAGGCATGGTCGCCAATATCGCCGCAAAAAAATTGGCGTTGCGTATTGCGCAACGGGTGTGCGGTGCATGTCCGGTACTGGATCGCCTGCATGTGGCGGCCACGCGCATGGGGGACGGGGAGTTACGTACCGAGGTCATCGATATTTTTCTGAGCGACACCGTTTTTGCCAACTACGGCATGCGCGTCAAGCATGGCAGTGAATTCGAAACCTGGCGGGTGTCGAAATCCGAGCTTGGCGAAATGATCGATATCGAAGTGGCCAAAGGTGTTGTGACTTTGTCAGGCCGCGTTGGCAGTCTGACGCATCGTCGCTTGGCAGAAGTGCTGGCATGGTGGACGGCCGGGTGTGAATTAGTCGAGAACCGGCTGCGCGTGGTGCCGCCCG
Organism: Gammaproteobacteria bacterium; assembly: GCA_031421535.1. Classification (GTDB taxonomy): domain Bacteria; phylum Pseudomonadota; class Gammaproteobacteria; order SG8-11; family SG8-11; genus UBA6921. The sequence goes on along the minus strand of JANOOV010000278.1, from coordinate 5,964 downwards.
AAAAGGAAAACGATGGCGAATTGACCGACGCCGTGCGTATGGTGCTGGAAAAAGACCCGCTGGTGCATTCCGGGCAGATTTCAATCGATGTACGCCACGGTGAGGTCACGCTCAACGGCTACGTCGCCAGCGAGGAGGAGCGACGCCTCGCCGTGCTCGACGCGTGGTATGTGCCGGGTGTGCGCGAGGTCGTCGATCATATTCAGGCACGGCACTGACAGCAGCGGGTGCGGTAGTATTGATTTTCTCCCGACCCGGAAAGGATTCCTGATATGCGTCTGGTCACCTGTGTCTTCGCACAACAACCCACCCTCGGAGTAGTGACGGGTGACGAGGTGTTTCTTCCGGCGCGTGCGAACGGCGCACCCGCCGAATTTCGCGACATGCTGGCATTGATCGACGGCGGCAAAGCGGCGCTCACGCGCTTGGCTGCAACAGCTTCGTCTTCGAGTTCCAACCGCGTGCCGTTGGCGCAAGTCGAATTGCTCGCGCCGATTCCGCGCCCGCGCAAAAACATCGTGTGCCTGGGCTGGAATTACTTTGATCACGCCAAGGAATCGGCGGCGGTGACTGGCCGTACGATAGAAGTTCCCGAACATCCGGTCGTATTCACCAAGAGCGTCACCAGCGTGAACGGGCCCTACGCAGAGGTTCCCGCGCAAGCGGAGCTCACGCAGCAACTGGATTGGGAAGTGGAGCTGGGTGTGATCATCGGCACAGGCGGACGGAACATCGCCGAAGCACGCGCGCTCGACCACGTGTTCGGCTACACCGTTATCAACGACATTTCCGCGCGCGACGTGCAGTTTCGCCACAAACAATATTTTCTCGGCAAGAGCCTCGACGGCGCCTGCCCAATGGGGCCGTGGCTTGTCACTTCAGACGAAATCGCCGACCCGCAAAACCTGCAATTGCGCAGCTGGGTCAACGGCGTGTTGAAGCAGCACGCCAACACCTGCGACATGATTTTCAGCGTCGCCCGCACCATCGCCATCCTGTCGCGCGGCATGACCCTGGAGCCCGGCGACATCATCGCTACCGGCACTCCCGCCGGAGTCGGTTTCGCCCGCACACCGCCTGAATTCATGAAATCCGGGGATGTGGTGGAATGTGAAGTCACAGGAATCGGTCGCATCCAAAACAGGATCGCGTAGCCGTGAGTCGCCTTGATAGCTATAGCAAGATGCTATAGCATTTCATAATGAGAGTAATCAGTAACAGGATGTTACGGGATTTTGCGAAGCTACATCGGGAGGCAGATGCGCCGCTACAGCAGTGGCGCTATCTCATTGAGCATGGCCGATACACGAGTTACGCTGATCTGAAGGTCGTGTTTAATGCCGTTGACCGCGTAGACGACCACTACGTGTTCGATATCGGCGGTAACAAATACAGGGTCATCACGTACATTCACTTCCAGACGCAGCATTGTTATGTGAAGCATGTGCTGACGCACAAAGAGTACGACAAAGGGCGTTGGAGGCGCAGACAATGAGTAAATCGATTGAAAAAGCGGCGCGGGCTTGGGGTCAGCTCGAAAAGGTGATTCCGCTCGGCCCAATCCGTAGCGAGGCGCACTATCGTCGTGTGGCGAAGTTCCTCGACGAACTGTTGGCCGAAGTCAGCGGTAACGAAAAACATCCGATGAGTGGCTTGCTTTACACGGTCGGGGAGATTATGCGCGAGTATGAACTTCGCACCGATCCGGTACCGGAGGTGCGCGGCGCTGAGGTTGTAGCGTTCCTGATACAGTCGCATAAACTCTCGCAATCCGAACTTCCGGAAGTTGGCCCACAAAGCGTCGTGTCCGATATTCTCAGTGGAGAACGCGTTCTCAATGCGCGCATGATTGGACGACTCGCCGCACGATTTAAATTGCCCACCGATGTGTTTTACGGACCGGAGCAGTACAGCAATAAGCCGCGCCGCGTTGGGCGCAGCACCGCAAGTAAGAAATAAAATACACAAGATCGCGAGAATATCTCCGAGGTCTTGCACGGCAATACCAGATTAAGTCCACATCGAAGTTGCTTACCAATACGATCTGGCCGTAGCTGCGGCTCACATTGTATGTGGGGTCAAGCGCAGGCTATATCGACTGATAAGGATCTTCTGATTAGCGAGCAGGACTACCGTCATTTGGGCCGCACCGTGCGGACGCGTTATGAAACCTGATTATCCAATGACAACACCACTGCGGCCACTCGCCAAATCGTAACTTGCCGACAGTACCCCAACACAAAAACCTTTTCAAAGAGAAGGACTGACTGAGTCGAATCGACGTTCTACCGTATATTAGTAATCTATGATGGACTCAGCAGCGCTGATTAGAAGTCGATAGCGTCACTGCTCTATACTCAGTTTCGCTTTCACACGGATGGTCTCATGTCGAATACGCATAATAGTTCTCCGCCTGCGCCCGTCATCGAAGTCAAGAACACTACCTGCTATATGTGCGCCTGCCGCTGCGGCATCCGCGTGACGTTGAACGACGGCAAGGTGCGTTATATCGAGGGCAATCCGGATCACCCGATCAATAAGGGCGTGCTGTGTGCGAAAGGTTCGTCCGGAATCATGAAGCAATATTCACCGGCGCGGCTCACTAAGCCGTTGCGCCGCAAGGTGGGCAGCGAGCGCGGTGCGAATGAGTTTGAAGAAATTTCCTGGGACGAAGCCTTCGGCTTGATGGAAGAGCGGCTGAAAAAAATCCGCGCGACCGATCCCAAGAAGTTTGCATTGTTCACCGGCCGCGACCAAATGCAGGCGCTCACCGGCCTGTTCGCCAAGCAGTTCGGCACACCCAACTACGCCGCGCACGGTGGTTTCTGTTCGGTGAATATGGCGGCCGGGATGATCTACACCATCGGTGGGTCGTTCTGGGAATTCGGCGGGCCGGATCTGGATCGCGCGCGGCTGTTCGTGATGTTCGGCACCGCCGAGGACCACCATTCCAATCCGCTCAAAATCGCGATTTCAAAATTCAAGCGCTCCGGTGGGCGGTTCATTTCGGTGAATCCGATTCGCACCGGTTACTCGGCGATTGCCGATGAATGGGTGCCGATCAAACCGGGCACCGATGGCGCATTGATACTCGCGATCATTAACGAACTCATCCAAACCGGTTTGTACGACCGTGATTTTTTAGTGCGCTACAGCAACGCCGCGCAACTGGTGAACGTGGACGAAAAACACGACGAATTCGGCTTGTTTGTCCGCACTTCCGACGTACCGGCGCCGGGCGTGATTCATCCGCAAGACCAATTGTGGTGGGACCGTTTCACCAACCAGGCGGTGGCGACGCACAGCGACGGCGCCGATCCGTACTTGCTTGGCAGCTTCAAGCTCGACGATGGCACCGCTGTGAAGCCTGCGTTCCAATTGTTGACAGATCGCGTGAAGGACTACACCCCGGAATGGGCCGCCGACATCACCGGTATTCCAGCTACAACCATTCGCAAGCTTGCGCACGAGATGGGCGTGATCGCGCGCGACGAAACCATCGAGCTGCCGATTGCGTGGACCGATGTGTGGGGCAAGGAGCACGAAGTGGTCACCGGCAAACCGGTGGCATTTCACGCCATGCGCGGACTGGCCGCGCACTCGAATGGCTTTCAAACCATCCGCGCCTTGTCGATTTTGATGAGCCTGCTAGGCACCATCGACCGCCCCGGTGGATTTCGACATAAGGCACCTTTCCCGCGGCCGATTCCGCCGTGCGCGAAAACACCGAACGGTCCGCAGGGCATTCATGCGAACGAACCGCTGGGCGGTATGCCGCTGGGCTGGCCTGCCGATCCGAATGATTTGTTCGTCGACGAACAAGGCGAGCCGTTACGCATCGACAAGGGTTTTTCCTGGGAATATCCGCTGTCGGTACATGGCTTGATGCACAACGTCATCACCAACGCGTGGCGCGGCGATCCGTATCCTATCGATACGCTGCTGATCTTTATGTCGAATATGGCGTGGAACTCGACCATGAATACCGTCAGCGTGCGCCAGATGCTTAACGACAAAGACGCGAACGGTGAATATAAAATTCCGTTCCTGATCGTGTGCGATGCGTTCCAATCCGAAATGGTTTCGTATGCCGATTTGGTGCTGCCCGACACCACATATCTAGAGCGACACGATGTGATGTCGATGCTGGACCGGCCGATTTCCGAATTCGATGGGCCGGTGGATTCAGTGCGCATTCCGGTGGTGCCGCCGACGGGTCAGTGCAAGCCATTTCAAGAAGTGTTGATTGAACTGGGCACGCGCTTGAAATTGCCGGTGTTCATGAACAAGGACGGCTCGCGCAAATACAAAGGTTATCCCGATTTCATCATCAACTACGAAACCGAACCGGGGTCGGGTATTGGCTTTTTGGCGGGCTGGCGCGGCAAGGGCGGCGAAAAGTTCATGACCGGCGAGCCGAATCCGAACCAGTGGGAAATGTACGAGAAGAACAACTGCGTATACCACTACGAGCTGCCCAAGTCGTATCAGTACATGCGCAACTGGAACAAAGGTTATCTGGAGTGGGCGCGCCATCATCGTCTGACGCGTTACGCCGACCCGATCAACATTCATATTTATTCGGAAGTGTTGCAGAAGTTCCGGCTGTCGGCGCAGGGTAAATATCCCGGCAAAAAACCGCCCGAACGTTATAAAAAACGCATCGTGGAATTTTTTGACCCGCTGCCGTTTTATTATGAGCCGCTCGAAACGCAGTTGTCGGATAAAGCGAAATATCCGCTCAACGCGGTGACGCAGCGGCCGATGGCGATGTACCACTCGTGGGATTCGCAAAACGCGTGGCTGCGGCAGATTCACGCGCACAATTATTTGTTCGTGAATCCCAAAACTGCGCAGGCGCAAGGCATCGCCGACGACGACTGGTTGTGGGTGGAAAGCATGCACGGCAAAGTGCGTTGCATGTGCCGCTATACGGAAGCCGTCGAGCCCGGCACGGTGTGGACGTGGAACGCCATCGGCAAACAATCCGGCGCGTGGAACTTGGAACCCGGCGCCAATGAAGCGAGCAAAGGTTTTTTGCTGAACCATATAATTTCGGAAGAACTACCGCCCGATGCCGATGGGCAGCATTTATCAAACTCCGACCCCATCACCGGACAAGCCGCGTGGTACGACGTGCGCGTGCGCATTTACAAAGCGGGAGCGGACGAAGAGAAGGTGACCTTCCCGCAGTTCAATGTGTTGAAGCCGGTGCCGGGGCAGTCGCCGCGACCGAAGTGGCTGGAGTATTTTGCAGGAAGAAAAAAGTAACTTTAAATGAATGATTCCCTCCCCTTGCAAAGGGGAGGGCTAGGGTGGGGATGGTCTTTCACGCCACCCCCATCCCAGCCTTCCCCCTTGCAGGGGGAAGGAGTATTCGCGACAACCGTATGAGCGCTGGTGTTACAACATGACCCAACTTGCATTAGTCATCGATCTCAACGTCTGCGTCGGCTGTCACGCCTGCGTGACCAGTTGCAAACAATGGAACACGTCCGGCGAGGCGGGCTTCATGACCGACGAACGTCCCTATGGGCTTGAACCCACCGGCACGTTTTTCAATCGCGTGCAGACGTATGAAGTCGGCGAATTCCCGAACACCGACACCATTCACTTTCCAAAGAGCTGCCTGCACTGCGAAGACCCGCCGTGTGTGCCGGTGTGTCCGACCGGCGCCAGTTACAAGCGCAAGTCCGATGGCATCGTGCTGGTCGATTACGACAAATGCATCGGCTGCAAGTATTGCTCGTGGGCCTGCCCCTACGGCGCACGCGAAATCGACGAACACCAGAAGGTCATGAAAAAATGCACGCTGTGCGTCGATCGCATTTACGACATGAAGCTGCCGGAAAGCGAACGCAAACCCGCGTGTGTAATGGCGTGCCCGACCACTGCGCGTCTGTTCGGCGACGTGCATGATCCGGATTCGGAAGTGTCGATTGCGATCCGCGAAAGCGGCGGCTA
>JANOOV010000277.1:0-7728 GCA_031421535.1 Gammaproteobacteria bacterium | reverse complement strand
AATATTGCCGATCAACGTTGTCCCCATGTAGGAGCAAACCCTCGTCGCGAGGGTTTGCTGCCACAAAGTGGGAGAATAATAAAATTTACTTCTTTGTTACCGCCGCCCCACGCGCCGCCGTCGCCTGCTTGATCGGCCCGGTGTCGATCAGATCGGATGCCTTGAGATCGCCCTTCAAATAGCCCAGCGAGCGCGACCAGTTGATTTGCCGATCAAACGCGGCCAGATCCTGATCGGTGATCGCGTAGGCAAAACCGATGCGCTCACGCGCCGCACGTACGACGTCAACGTCGGCGATCATCTTGCCGCCGACATCTTTCAAGTTGCTCAAGTCAATGTTCTCGATGTCCGCATTGTCGGCCTTGTCCGCAGCGGCGACGCGGGGTTTAAACGTCGCGGCGATGATGTCATTGCCCGCCGTCGGCGAAGAATTCAGAAAATCCACGGCTTCGGCGTGCGCCTGCAACAGCTTCACGATAGCGTCCTTGTTCTTTTCCAGATATTCCTTCTTCACCAGCACCACGTACCACGGATAGCCGGGCATACCTTCCGCGACGTTGAACAATACTTTGGTCTCGCCGTTGAGCAGATATTGCGTGGTGAACGGTTCCCACATGAACGCGGCGTCGACCACCTTGGTCATCAGCGAGGCGCCCATGTTGCCGGACGGCATGGAGATGATTTCGACTTCTTTGTCGGGCTCAAGTTTGGCGACTTCCTTGAGCACGTAGCTGCGCAGCAGCGCATCGGTGCCGCTGCCTTTCTTCACACCTGCGATTTTTTTGCCTTTGAGATCAGCCAGCGAATTGATGCCGGAATCTTTGCGTACCACCATCGCGTGCTGCCCGGTATTGATTTTGGCCACGGTGACGGTGTTCAGCCCGCGCGTCGCCCAGTTAGCCGCCGGCACGAAGCCCACGTAGCCCACATCAAGCTGATTCGCGGCCAGTGCCTGGAACAGGATTGGACCACTGTTGAACTCGGTTACCTTGGCGTTGATGCCGTTGGACGCGAACATGCCCTTCTTGTCCGCGATAATCACCGGCGCATTGGCCATCGCATACACCCAGCCGATGCGCACTTCGGGTTTGTCGGCCGCATAGGGTGCCGATGACGACATCAGGGCGACGGCGGCGCCCATACATCCTGCTAACAGTCTTTTCATGGTGGTGCTCCCCGGTTTGTGGATGGATTCATACCGCTACAGATGTGCTGCGCGCGAACGCTGCGACGTGCGCGATGTCTTGCATGAGACTCTTTTTATATTGCCAAAACAAGTCTGATGTGCGCGTGGTGGGCCCGCTGCGCGGGCGCGGCAACTCGTTGCGCAGCTCGCGATAGATACCGTGCGGCGGTTTGTGCAACACGACGATGCGATCCGAAAGATAAATCGCTTCGTCGATGTCGTGCGTGATGAACAGCACGGTCTGCCCCAGCTCCTGCCACAGGCGCAGCATTTCGTCATTCATGATTTCACGCGTAATCGCGTCGAGCGCACCGAACGGCTCGTCCATCAACAGCAGCGTTGGCCGCGTGACCAGTGTGCGCGCCAACGATACACGTTGCTGCATGCCGCCCGAAAGGCGACGCGGCAGATAATTCTCGAAGCCCTTCAAGCCCACCAGCTCCAGAAATTCGTAGGCCAGCTCGCGCCGCTCTGCGGGCGGTTTGTTGCTGGCCATTTTCAAACCGAACTCGACATTTTCCGCAGCCGTCAGCCACGGAAACAACGTCGGCGCCTGAAACACAAATCCCAGGTGTGGGTCTTCCGGATAAATCTGTTTGCCGCGCAGCATGATGCTGCCTTGTGCGGGCGATAAAAATCCGGCCAACAGATTCAGCAGCGTGGTTTTGCCGCATCCCGACGGCCCAATCACGCACATGAATTCGCCCGGCTCCACGTGCAGATTCAGGCCGGTATACACCGGCAATGCGGTGTCGTAGTGAAAATGCATCTGGTCGATGACGAGATGCTCGCCACCCACATGTTTGCCAAAGTGCGAGCGAACTTTATCGATGACGAGCGGGTCGTCGTGGGGATCTTGCGGTTGCACCGGCCCCTCCTTTTGATACGGTTGTTGTGCGTGGCTAATGTAGTGGGGACAGTGGCACAAGTCTGTCGGCTGGAGGACAATAACCGCGCGGCGGTATGACCGCAAGCCACGCGTGTAAATTGCTGCCCACCGTCACAATGGTGGGCAGCCTGCTACCGAGGTCAAACAGATCATGGACGTGTACCGCCAGCATCGACCGCCGTCATTTCTCGCCCATCTGCAAGACCACGAGCGCGCGCGGTTACTGGAAGCTTCAGTAACGCACGAGTTGCGCCACAATGAGGTGGTGTACAGCGCCGGTGACCCGCCCGATTACGTGTACGTCGTACAAAGCGGGCGGGTACGCATTTATCACTTGAGTCGCGCGGGCCGGGTGGTATCGCTGTGGTTTTGTGTGGCGGAGGACATCTTCGGCCTGACCGAGCTGTATCACGGCGGCAACCGGCAGGTGTGCGCGCAAGCCTGTGAACGTTCACGCGTGTCGCGCATCGCGCGCGCGGATTTCACCCACTTTCTGGAAACCAGCCCGCGCGCCGCGCTCGCCGCGCTGGATGTGATGTCGATGCGGCTGCGTGGCTTGGGCCACGTGATCGAAAGCTTGGTCGAATGCGACGTGACCGAACGCTTGACGCTGCTGATTCGCCGCTTGTGTCTGGAGTACGGCCATCCCGATGGCGACGGCGTCTGCATTGATCTGCGTCTGACCCACCAGGATTTCGCCGACATGATCGGCGCGACGCGCCAGACCGTGACCAGCACGCTGGGAGAATTGCGCCGCAGCGGAGCCTTAACACTGCATGACCGTCATTGGTACGTGGCGCGGCAGATGTTGGAGGCGACCACCAAGTCCGCCAATAACAATCCCGCGCCGGTGAAGCACACCCATGCCTGACGTCATCGGTATCGATCACATTTACATCACGGTTGCGAATCTGGCGCGTTCGGAGCAATTCTACGATGTTGTGATGCCGGTACTGGGTTTTCGCAAGAGTCAGTTTGAGCTCGACGGCGAGCAGCACATTCAATATTACAACCGGCACTTCGGGTATGTGTTGCGGCCGACGCGCGCCACGAGTTCACATGATCCGTATGCGCCGGGGCTGCATCATTTTTGCCTGCGTGTGGAAAGCGAAGCCGATGTAAAAGAAGCGGCAAAGCAGCTCACCGAGCAAAATATTTCAGTGAGCGAACCCAAGCGATACCCGGAATACGCGCCCGATTATTTCGCGGTGTTCTTGTCCGACCCCGACGGTGTGCGACTGGAAATCACCAACTATCGGCAGGAGCGGCGGCAGCGGCATGACGCTTGGGAAAGCACGGAGACTTGATCGCATCGCGTTCCGTATGATTTGTCAGCCGCGAGGAAAATAAAGGAGACACCATGCTTGAACTCAGACCCACCTGCGAACACTGCAACAAAGCCTTGCCGCCTGCTTCACTTGAAGCGCGCATCTGCAGCTATGAATGTACGTTTTGTGCCGCGTGCGCCGAGCATGTTCTGGGTAATGTGTGCCCGAATTGCGGTGGCGGATTTGTTCCCAGACCCATCCGGCCGTTGAAAAACTGGAAGGGTGACAATTATCTTGGCAAGGATCCGGCGAGCACAAAAATTAAACACCGGCCGGTTGATACGACGGCGCATGCGTTGTTTTCCGCCGGGATAAAAACGCTGCCGCCTGAAAAGCGCTAGCACCCACCGGTGAAATCGCAGGGGAGTTCGCGGCGTGCAAAATAGTTTCGCTTGCCGGGAATAAAGACACAGGGCGGCTTGTTTACTCTCGGGATGCTCACGGGAAATCTAACGAGGACGGTATGAATAAAAATCATTTTCGCACTGCTGTACATGGCGTCGCCGTCGCATTGGCGCTGGCATCAAGCATCGCCATCGCCGCAGTTCCCGACATCGGTCCGTTGGCGCCGGTGCCGGTGAATCCCGACAACGCACCGACCTCCGCGCGCATGGCGCTGGGGCAAGTCTTGTTCTTCGACAACCGCCTCTCCGGTAACGGCAATCTCAATTGTTCCAGTTGCCACTTGCCCGATGTCGGCTGGACTTTGCCGTCTGCGTTTTCCATTGCCAACGAAGGCTTCGTCGAGCGGCGCAATCCGCCGACCTTGATCAACGTCGGCTACAACAAAGCGCTGATCTGGGACGGCCGCGCGCCGAATCTTGAAAAGCAGGCAATCGGCTCGACCACCAATCCGGTGCACAAGGGTCAGAACATGGAGAAGCTGATGAAGGTTCTCAACGACGATCCCAAAATCGTCGCAATGTTTCAGGCTGCGTATAACGGCAAGCCCAACCCGGATGATCTCGGCCGCGCGCTTGCGGTGTGGCAGCGGCATTTCCTGGTCACGGGCGACAGCGATTTTGATCGCTACATGAAAGGCAACATGTTGGCGTTGAGCGACGCAGCCGTGCGCGGCATGGATCTGTTCACCGGCAAAGGCGGCTGCATTGCCTGCCACAACGGCCCCAATTTCACCGACTCCGGTTTCTACAACACCGGGTTGAAGCGCAACGCGGAATTTGACAAGCCCGAGTTCCAGAAAATTCTCGTCTTCGACGCCAAGCGCATGATGCTCGACAACCCCGAGCAGGTGACCGACGACGCAGGTCGCTACCTCGTCACCAAAAACAAGGCCGACTGGAAAAAATTCAAGACCCCCACCCTACGCAATCTCGCCGACACTGCACCCTACATGCACGACGGTCGTTACCCGGCCCTCGATGCCGTCATCGAGCACTACAACCGTGGCGGCGACAACACGGAAAATCAGGACGCACGCATCAAGCCGCTTGGGCTGAGCGTGACAGAAAAAGCAGACTTGAAAGCATTTCTGCAATCGCTCTGGGGACCACTGCCCAAGTTGACCATGTAACACTGCGACGTTGCAGTGATCGGCAAGCGATAGTTCAAGAGGATATCGCCGCACTGACCCCATGCCGATGGCAATCAACCCCGGCGCGCAATTCATAATGAAACCTTGTACATGAGCGGCACGATGGCCGTGGAAGACGCAGTCTTCGGTGATTTGGGCGAGTACAACTTCTCCGCGACCAAGTAGCAGTATGACCAAACTGGGCCGACGTATTGGCGTAGTAGTTCGCTGCGCCGATAGCAACCGTCGGCCCTGCCCATTTGTTCAGCGGGGCGTGTTATCGATGAGTACTACGGATCAAATGCGATGCGCGCGGCGAGTTGCTGAAGTTCGGCAAGGAGCTGTTCCATGCCTTCGCTGTTTTGATGGAGTGCGTTCGCTTCAATGCGACCGGCGGTTTGCATCAGTAGCGGAAAACCGAGATTGCCCGCAGCGCCTTTCAGATTGTGGGCCGCGCCGCGCAGGCGGGTCCAGTCGTGCTGTTGCCATGCCTGGCTGATCTCGTTGAGCATTGCGGGCAGGCCCGCCACGAACCGGCTTACGACCGGCGCGAACTCGGGCTCGTCGGCAAGAATCGTCGAATAAAGCGGATCGTTGTGCATTTGCCCTCGCTACCAAATCCGTTGCTCTGGTGCGGTATCACATCCCGATTCCCCGGCTGATCGATACCGCCGGGCGGATGGGTAGAGTCGCCAGTACGTTTCTTATCGTCCACCCCTTACGAATTCTTGATCCGGTACACCCCGGCTCGGGTCAGGGTGTCGCCAGTAATCCCCTCAAGCTATTCGAGTGACACCCGATATGTCCAGCAACCGGGAGTTAATTCGGTGTGATCAATAACTTACTGCCGCATGCGCTTGGGTTGCGGCAAAACGCCTTGCGTTCGCGAAGGCATGCGTTAATTTTCCACTTCAGGAATGATGCCGATGAAATTCCGTTTATCGTTTTTCTCCGTGCTATTGAGTATTTCAACCACGGCCCTTGCAGCGGCTCAGGAGCAGGTAGCTTCCGCCGACGAAGCCCTGTTATTTGACGATATCCCATCCGTGTTCGGTGCCTCGAAGTACGAGCAGCGGCTGGAAGAAGCACCGGCTTCGGTGACGCTGATCACCGCCGACGAAATCAAAAAATACGGTTATCGCACGCTGGCCGATATTCTGCGCAGCCAGCGCGGCATGTACATCACGTACGACCGCAACTACACCTATCTGGGCGTGCGCGGTTTCAGCCGTCCCACCGATTACAATTCGCGCGTGCTGGTCATGATCGACGGGCATCGCACCAACGAGAACATCTACCACATGGCGATGCTCGGCACGGAAGGCATCGTCGATGCCGACCTCATCGATCACGTCGAAATCATCCGTGGCCCGAGCTCGTCCTTGTACGGGACGAACGCGCTGTTCGGTGTGATTAATATCATCACCAAGCGCGGCCGCGACTATCAGGGCGCCGAGCTCAGTGCCGAGGTTGCCAGTCTGCAAGCGCGCAAGGGGCGCGTGAGTTCCGGCATCCGTTTCAGCGGTGGTACCGAGGTGCTTGCATCGGCGACGGCGTACACCAGTGCAGGCCACGCGCGGCTGTATTATCCGGTGTTTGACGATCCCGCCACCAACAACGGGGTGGCCGAAAATAACGACGGTGATACCGCGCGCAATGCATTTTTGAAACTGTTCAACGACAACCTGACTGTTGAGGCCGGGTATATGCGGCGCGCAAAGGAAGTCCCTACGGCTTCCTACGGTGCGAATTTCAACGATCAGCGTCAGGGGACACTGGACAAGCAGGGTTTTGTCACGGTGCAGTACGACGCCGAACTGGGCGACCGGCAGCGCCTGACCTCCCGCCTGTCCTACGACCAGTACCGCTATGACGGCACCTACAGCAACGCGCTTGACAGCAACGGTGATCTTACCGGCGAGCTGTTTACCGATTATGGCGATGGCCGTTGGTGGACCGCCGAACTGCAATACACTGGCGCTGTTGCCGGTCTGCACCGCTATGTTCTGGGTGCTGAATACGTATACAACGCACACCAAAATCAAGGCGGTAAGAACGTGAAGCCGTACGCCGTTATCCTCGACTCCGAGGAGAATTCACGGCAGTGGTCGGTGTTCGCACAAGATGAGTGGCGGCTGCGCAGCGATCTGATTTTGAATGTCGGCCTGCGCCACGACAATTATTCGGAATGGGGCGCGACAACGAATCCGCGACTGGCATTGATCTACCTGGCAACGGAGGTCACCACCGTAAAATTGCTTTACGGCCAGGCGTATCGTGCGCCCAGTCCGTATGAGTTGTACTACACGCCCAGCCCGTGGCTGGGCCCCGAAACCATCCGCACCCTTGAGCTTGCGGTGGAACATACGTTGCCCGGCAGCCTGCGCGCCGTGGTGTCGATCTATCAATACCAGGTCAACGAGCTGATCAACCAGCAAGACAACTACACCTTTGCCAATACCGGCGACGCTTCGGCACGCGGCTTCGAGCTGGAACTTGAAGGGCGTCTAACGCGGGCGCTCGAAGGCCGTGTGAGCTATTCCTGGCAAAACGCGCGCGACGACGCAACCCGCGCAACCATGACTAATTCGCCACGGCACCTGGTGAAGACCAACCTGAATTTGCCATTCGCCGATCATCGCCTGAATGCCGGTGTGGAGCTGCAGTACCTGAGCGCGCGCAAGACGCTGGGCGCTACCGAAGTGGGCGGTTATACGACCGCCAATCTCACCTTGCTCAGCCGTCGCGCACTGCCGGGGCTGGAATTGAGCGCCAGCATCTATAACCTGAC
>JANOOV010000276.1:0-2192 GCA_031421535.1 Gammaproteobacteria bacterium | reverse complement strand
CCGTATTCGCCGTGTTCGTCGCTTTGCGATCCACTGAGAATGAGGATGTGTTCATAGCCGCAATGTTCGTGCAGCGGAATTTGCGCGCCGGGTGCGTAGCGCAGCAATGCCGCCGCAGGTTCATCGGGGCCGCCGCCGTAAAGCTGTGAAATGTCTACACCCTCACGCAGCGGCAACCAGTTATGGTCATTCGGGCTGTAGGCAACGGCAAAGATGTTCAGAAGAATTCGCGGATCAAAAGTGTCAACCATAAGTCTGTTCCAGTGCGCTAATCACGTCGTCCGACCTTGCTGTCCAACCGACGATGCCACCCTGAGCGGTGATCATGTCCAGGGTGGCTAGTTTAAATTCCGGGAAATAACTTTCGGTCGCGTCTTCAATCAGCAGGCATTCATAGCCGCGGTCGTTGGCTTAGCGCATGGTGGTTTGCACACACACTTCAGTGGTGACGCCCGCGATGAGTAAATGGGTAATGCCCAGGTGCTGCAAAATTTCTTGCAACGGCGTGGCGTAAAAGGCTCCTTTGCCGGGCTTTGCAATATCGTATTCGCCGCGCACCGGTTTGAGCGGCTGGACAATGTCATTGCCGGGTTCACCGCCGATCAACAACCGGCCCATCGGTCCGGCGTCGCCGATGCGCAAGCTGGAATTGCCGCGCCTGCGTTTAGAGAGCGGACAGTCGGACAGATCCGCCCGATGCGCCTCGCGCGTATGAATCACCGGCAGCTTCAAACGGCGCATGGTTTCCAGCAGTTTACCGATGACCGGCACGATGTTCATCAAGGGCGTTACATTGTTGCCCAGCGCACTGCCAAAACCGCCGGGCTCGACAAAATCGCGTTGCATGTCGATGATGATGAGCGCCGGAGAGCGCGGCGGCAGTTCGTAGGGATAAGGTACGGCGTTAATCGTGGTCATATTCAATGCCCCGCCATGTATTGGCCAATGCGCATCAGGTCGGCTTTAGCGGGCGTGGTCTCGTGGACCAGTGTGCCGCTCGCGATCACCACCACGCGGTCGCTCATTTCCATGATCTCGTCCAGGTCTTCGCTCACCAGCAGCACGGCGGCGCCGTCGTTGCGCGCCGCCATGATGCGGTTGCGGATTTCAGCAACCGCGTTAAAGTCAAGACCGAAGCACGGATTGGCGACAATGAGGATACGTGGTGCATCGGCGAGTTCGCGCGCCAGCACGCTACGCTGCACGTTCCCGCCGGACAGGTTGCCGATCGGTGCGCTCGTGCCCGGCGTGCGGATGCCATAACTTTCGATCCACTCGCGTGCGATGCGCCGGAACACAGAGCCGCGCAGGATTCCGCCAGCGCTACAGTACGGCGCTTGGTCGAAGCGGCGTAACGCGAGATTGCCGGCCACGCTCATCGATGCGACGCAGGCATTACGCAACGGCTCTTCCGGCAGGCAGCGTAATTTATGTTCGTGCATCTGCAAGCGCGTGGCGTGATAGGGCACGCCGTGCACGCGCACGCTGCCGCGCAATGCCTGACGCTGGCCGGCGAGGACTTCCACCAGTTGCTTCTGACCGTTGCCTGATACACCGGCAATACCGGCGATTTCGCCGTTGCGCAGCATGAATGTAAGACCGCGCACCACCGCTACACCGTCGTCATTTTCCACTTGCAGATCGTCAATCTCCAAGGCTACCGCACCCGCTTCGCCGGGCATGCGCTGCAACGGCGTGGTAATGGTTGCGCGCCCCACCATCATGGTGGCAAGACTTTGCGGCGTAGCTTCGGCGACGGTGGCACTGCCGATGTACTTGCCCTTGCGCAGCACGGTGACGTCATCCGCGTAATTCATCACTTCGCGGAATTTGTGCGTGATGATCAGCACGCTCAGTTCGCGCGCGCGCGTCATCGCACGGATCCGCCCGAGCACTTCGTCCGCCTCGTTCGGGGTAAGCACGGAGGTGGGTTCGTCGAGAATGAGCACCTTCGGATTCAGCAGCAACTGTTTAATGATTTCAACCTTCTGCTTTTCGCCTGCCGCCAGCGTATTCACCGAAGCGTGCAGCGTGACCGCAAACGGCATGCTTTTCATCTGTTGCTCAAGTTGCGCAAGTTCCGCGCGCCAGTTGAGCACGGCGGGCAAGCGCGGTCGCGCCAGCACCAGATTTTCCGCGACCGTCATATTGGGGATCAACGTGAAATGCTGGTACACCATGCCGATGCCCAG
>JANOOV010000275.1:0-5667 GCA_031421535.1 Gammaproteobacteria bacterium | reverse complement strand
CGGGAACATCGACACCACGTCCTTGAATTTACGATTGCTGGAGAAATTGGCGCCGTTGATGCTGCAAATCTCGACATGGTTGGCGTGAAAATGCGGCGAATGCACCGTGCCGCCCGCGTTCATGATGCGCACCAGGGCGGGCTCGCCGTACAGACCATAAAGATCGGTGTTCGGTTCGTGTGTGCGGTCGTAGCTGTTGCCGTTAATGGTAAAATATTTTGGATTAAAACTGGTCGCGACCAGCGTGCTAACGCTCGCATCGCCATTGGCCTTGACCGCCGCGCCCCAGGCCGGATCGGCACTGCCCAGAATCCATTTGAACTGGCGCTTGAAGGTCGGGCCGCCGCTGAACGCCTGGGTTTTGGTGCCAACCGGCATCACCACCAGTGCGCCATGCAAGCCCATCACCCGCCGCACGCCGTTGTTCTGGTCGTCGTGGTACAGGTAGCTGCCCGGCGCGGGCACGGCAAACACGGATTGCGTCGATGAGTTTGCGGCGACGGTCACTTTAATGCTGGTGCCGCTCACCGCGAACACCACGGGAGTGGCCAGTGTATTGGCGAGAGACAAGGAAATGCTGTCCCCGGCTTGACATATAATCGTCGGCCCCGGCACCGCCACGACGCTGGTATTGCTGAAGCCGAACATGAACACGGTGCGGCCATCGATTTGCGCGATATCACCTTTGCGCGCGGTCAAACTCACCGCAATGGTTGCCGCGTAGGCGCGCGGGGTCCAGGACAACAAACCGATCGAGCCCGCCACTACACTGGCTGCCGTACCCGCCCCTAACTGTAAAAAATCGCGTCGCTTCATCGTGACCTCCGCGCCGAAGATTCGGCTGACTGACATGGCCACTTCCCATCGGTATTACTGCTTGTAGAACGACCGTAACAAGGGTTGGATACAGGCGCCAATCACATGTCCTTATAAAATGACAATAAAAGGCTCCATATAATGTAAATAAATGACCCTGATGGAGAGTGTCGTTATTGAAAATTTCAGGTTGACTGCGGGTTGGCTTAGTATTGATACGGCCTGATGAAGTTTGAAGTTGTAGATGCGGAGTTGTTCTTGATCGAATTTTATTGTCGGGCGTGCCGGATCAGCGGTTGTTGCCTTGCTGTGATCCCGGCAGAACTGCGGCGACGGTCAAAAAGTCAAGATCGATCCGCTCCGGCTTTCCCAGGTGGTAGCCCTGCCCATAGTCCACACCCAGATCGATCAAGTACTGGAAGATCGCTTCGTTTTCGACAAATTCCGCAATGGTGGTTTTTCCCAGTGCGTGGGCGATGTCGTTCATGGCCCGCACCATGGCCTGGTCGATGGGGCTGGTCTCGAGTTTTTTGACGAAACGGCCGTCGATTTTCACCGCATCCACCGGCAGGTCGCGCAAGTAGGCCAACGACGACATGCCGACGCCGAAGTCGTCCAACGCAGTATGGCAACCCAGCGCGCGCAGTTTTGACAAAAACGCTGCGGCCAGGCCCATGTCCGCAATCGCCGCCGTTTCGGTGACCTCAAAAGTGAGTGCCGACGGGGCCAAGCCGGTTTCGGTCAGCATGCGGGGGATAATTTGCGCGATTTTGGGCGCCGTGAGCGAATGTCCCGACAGGTTGATCGAATAGCTGACCAGGTCGCCGCCCCGACGGCGGTGCGCAAGATGCCGCACGGCGTGCTCGATAACCCACGCGTCGATGTCGGTGATGAGGCCAAAGCGTTCGGCGGCGGCAAGAAATCCGGACGGCATAATCAGCGCGCTGTCTTCATCCCCTCCCCGCGTAGCGTTAACATGGGGGGAATCATCGCGCATGCGGATCAGGATTTCATAACCGGTGGTCGCACGCGTGCGGGTTTCAACCACCGGCTGCGCGACCAGCACGAATCGATTGTGTTCCAACGCCTGTTTGATGCGGTGCGACCAACCCATGTCGATGGACATGGTACGCACGTCGGCAGCGTTGTCTGCCGTAAAGAGGTGTACGCGGTTACGACCGCCGCGCTTGGCGAAATGGCAGGCAACGTCGGCCTCTGACATCACCTGACCGGCGGACGTGGTGTGTGCGCCGATCATCGACACGCCGATGGAGCAACCGATGTCGACGGTTTTCCCCTCATAGTGGAACACATAATCGGCGAGCTGATGGCGGAACGATTCCGCCGTGGCCCGAATCATCTCAACGTCGATGTCGTTCAGCAGCACGGTGAATTCGTCGCCGCCCAAACGCGCCACGATATCGCTGCGACGCGAGCGGCTATTAAGCATGCGCGCCACTTCGACCAGCAGCCGGTCGCCCGCCGCGTGGCCCAAGGTGTCGTTCAGATACTTGAAATTGTCAAGATCGATGTACATTAGCGCGCACTGGACTTTGGCGCTGCGTTTGGCACGCTCCACCGCGCGTTCCAATTCGGCCTGAAAATAGCTGCGGTTAAACAGCCCGGTGAGGCCGTCGTGTTCGGCCATCTTGCGCAGGTTTTCCATCAACGCTTTGCGCTCGGTGATGTTCGCGAGCAACGCGGTGTATTTGGTTTCTCCCGCCAGCACCATGCGGCTGACTTTCATGGCGAGCGGAAACCGGGTGTTGTTCCGGTGGCATCCCATCACTTCGGTTTCACGGCCCACGTAATCGGCGACCGCGAATTCGCCCTGCCCGGCGGCCCGCTCCCCCTCGTGGATGGTGACGGCGGCGATGAGTTGGGCGAACGCCATCCCGGCAATTTCCGTCTCGTTCCAGCCAAATAATTGCAGCACGGCCTGATTCCAGCTTTCCACCCGACCGCGCACGTCGAAGGTCACGATGCCTTCCGCCGTGTTGTCCATGATCGCGCGCAAGCGTTGCTCGCGTGACTGAACCTCCTCTTGGCGGGCCCGTACCTGCGCGCGCATGTCGTCGAAGGCGCTGACCAAGTCGCGCGCTTCCTGGATCGACGAGTCCGGCAGTGCGATATTTTTCTCACCCGCCGCCTCGGCTTTGAGCGCCTGCGCCACGCGCGTCATCGGGCGGCGGATCTGGAATTCAAAGTACACAACGCCCAGCACCGTGGCCACCACGACCACCACGGTCAACAACCACAGCGAGGCGGAGAGCTGGTTGGCCACCTCGGTGGTCGCGCCGATATCCTCGGTCGCGCGCTGCTCCACCGCCGTTTCGATTTTCCGCAACGTTTCCGCCAGCAGAATGAAGTGCGGTTGAATGTCGTCGCGCAGCATGGGAATGTCACGCCGCCAGCGATCCTTGATCATCAAAGTGGATTTCATTTCGTCGAAGCCGATGTTCCATGCCCTGAATACGCGGTTTAACTCGGCAAATGCTTCGCTTTGTTGCAGGCCCAGCTTGCCCTGCGCGTCGAGCGCGCGCAGTTGTTCAAGATTGCGTTTCAGTTGTTGTCCAAAGACGTCGATGTCCAGCGTGGTGGCGCTGATGGTCGACTCCACCGACGAGCTGAACATGCCCAAGCGGATGGTGGCAAACACGCGGAACGTATTGATGCGCTGCGACCAGAGGTAGCGGGTCTCGCCAAATAGCATGCCGATGCGTCGTTGCTCCGGGTCGCTGACGGAATCCTCTGCCTCCCGTACGCCCAGCGTCGCGGCGGAGAGAAATTCGGCGTTTAACGGCAGCAGTTTGTTGACCATCAGCGACATCGCCGGAAACACTTTCAGTGGATCGGCGCGGATGTCCATGATCGCCTCAAGCTTGCTTTTCAGCGTGCGCGCACCCTGAACAACCTGTTGCGTGGCTTGACGCACCGCCTCGTTTTGAACCACCCAGGGGTCGCGGATGAGCATGTCACTGCGCGTAATCATGTCATCGACTGCGGTGGTGATCAGCGCGCGCAATGATGCATTGGGCTCAATCATGTAGCGCTGAAACTGCGTTTCGGTATGCCACAGCAGATTCGACAGTTCGCGAACATCATGATTGATGCGCACCCGCTCGGACTGGTTCGCGGCGTTGATATCGGCCGCGCCGCCCACCTTGCGGTCGGCGATCCACGCCACCATCACGGTCGCCAGAATCAACGCCAGAGCGAACGCGGCGGTACGGCCGAGCATCGAATTCAATCCGATGGCGTTAAATAGCTTGAAGCGACGGAGATTACCCATGATGTCGTCGTTTTTCTATCGGCTACGTATGATGTTTAAAAATCAGATCGGGTAGCTTTTCCCCGCTCAAGCAGCGTCACCCGACACAGGGTGGCGCTACCGTATCTATCGGCATCCGGAGGAGTGGGATTAACCGTTTGCGTTGGCCGGATTTCGACGTGCGGAGTCGAGCCAAACGGAAGTATTCGGCGCGTCTGCCGCTCTGTGCACGAGCATCGGCCTTTGCTGGTATGAATCTCCAATTGGCGCTACCCTGCGCATGCGTTTGCTTCACACTATTTGAGTCCCGCTTATGCTGAGTTACCGCCACGCGTTCCATGCCGGCAATTTCGCCGATGTTTTAAAACACGCCACGCTCACGCTCGCGTTACAGTCGCTGCTGAAAAAAGACGCAGCGCTGTGTTATCTCGACACGCATGCGGGTTCGGGCGCCTACGATTTGCACGGCGCACCCGCACGTAAAACCGGCGAACATCGCGACGGCATCAGTCGCATTTGGCAACGCACTGACATCCCGGAATTGTTGGTGCCCTATCTCGACGCCGTACGCGCATTCAATGCAGAAACGGAATTGCGTTATTACCCCGGCTCACCGCGTCTGGTACACGGCCTGCTGCGGCCCAATGACCGCATGGTGTTGATGGAGCTGCACACCACGGAATATCCGTTGCTCAAACAAGAGTTCGCCACCGACGCCCGCGTGGCGGTGCATCATGTGGACGGCTTTCAAGGTCTGAAAGCGTTTGTGCCGCCCAAGGAACGGCGCGGCCTGGCGCTGGTGGACCCCAGCTATGAAGTGAAAACCGACTTTGATAATGCAGTGGCCGCAATCCACACCGCCCACGAACGCTGGGCCACGGGGGTTTATCTGTTGTGGTATCCGGTGTTGGAGCGCGCGCTAGTCAATCGCCTCGAACGGCGCTTGCATGAGACCGGAATCAAGAAAATGTTGTTGGCCGAAGTGTGTATCCGCGCAGACGATTCCGCCAGCGGCTTGAACGGCTGCGGCATGGTGGTGATCAATCCACCCTGGCAACTCGATGCACAGCTCAGCGCGGTGCTGCCGTGGTTACATCAAGCCCTGGCGCCCAAAGGCGTCGGCACGCAGCGTGTGGTGTGGCTGGCGCCATGAAGGCGCCCGCAAAGTGCGGCAGATGCAGGTTTTCGCCCCGGAAAAATTCATTCAAACGGATGCAGCAGCACGATGGTGTCGTCACGGTCGGGGCCGGTCGAGACAATATCGATCGGCGTTTCGGTGATCTCTTCGATGCGCTTTAAATAAGCACGCGCGTTGGCGGGCAGCGCGTTGTAGTTGCGCACGCCGACGGTGTTTTCTTTCCAGCCCGGCATGTCGACATACACCGGCTCGCAGCCGGTGTAGCCATCTGCGCCGACAGGCGGCGTGATACTCACGACGCCGTTGCGGCGGTAACCGATGCATACGCTGATGGTGTCGATGCCGTCGAGCACGTCGAGCTTGGTAATGCATAAACCGGACACGCCGTTCAATTGATTGGAACGGCGTAACATCACCGCGTCAAACCAGCCGCAACGGCGCG
>JANOOV010000274.1:0-2675 GCA_031421535.1 Gammaproteobacteria bacterium | reverse complement strand
CCTCAATCACCACCGGATCACCCGCACGCAATTGCGTTAACGATTCGAATTGCATGGGCGCCGCGCGTGCAACCAGCGCTGCGGCCTCACAAAAGGGCCAGGGCAAGACTTCGATTTCGTAGGTCACGTTATTCAAACCGTCAAGCTTGTCCACTGCGTCCATTAACGCCGATAAATCCTCCTGACGCACATGCCCGCGAATGGTCACGGCATTATTGTCCCCGACCGTCGCGTCGAGCTGCGCGCAGGTGTAACCCGCCAACAGCGCGCCGAGAACGGATGGCTGAACGCTTGGCGCGATTTGCGCAATGGGTTTTGCCGGCAACGCCGGAGCTTGCACGGTGGGCGGCGGCGAACGGGTAAGCACCACGGCCAGCATACCCAGCGCAAGTACACCCACAAGGGCGAGCACCATGCGCCGCCTATTCCCCGGCATTGCCACAAACCGTGCTTGACCTTCACGCACCCGACGCAATGCAATCAATAACTCCTGCGCCGACTGAAACCGCGCCGCCGGATCTTTGGCCAGCAAGCGATCAATACTGGTGGTCAGTGCGCTGGGCACACCGCGCACCACGTCACCCAGCGGACGCGGCTTTTGATGTGCGATTTGATACGTTAACGCGGCAAGGGTTTCGCCGCTGAACGGGCGCTGACGTGCCAGGAGTTGATACAACACCACGCCCAGCGAAAACAGATCCGAACGTGCATCCACCGGCTGACCGGTTATTTGTTCTGGCGACATATATTGCGGGGTGCCGACGATCTGCCCCACTTGCGTCGCTTCGCTTTGCGTCACGTCATCGACGTGCGCGATGCCGAAGTCGGTGATCTTGACTTTTTGCTCGCGCGACAACCACACGATGTTGGCCGGTTTGATATCGCGATGAATCACGCCGCTGCGCTGCGCCAGATCAAGCGCGTCGGCCAGTTGCATGGCCATGTCGCGCACCTGCTGCCAGCTCAGCGCATCACCGTCACGTATCAACGCGTCGAGAAAGCGCCCGTCGAGCAATTCCATCGCGATAAACGGCCGGTCCTGCTCTTCGCCCACATCGTAAATCGTGACAATGTTGCCGTGCGCAAGCCGCCCCGCCGCCTTGGCCTCGCGCACAAAACGCCGCCGCACGTCGGCGTTGGCGCAACGCTCGGCGTGCAACACCTTCAACGCAATGTTGCGGTTGAGCTCGGGATCGAAAGCCAGATACACCACGGCCATGGCGCCACGACCGAGCTCTTTCTGGATTTCATAACGGCCCATGCGCTGAATCATGTTTGCCTCATTTAATGGCATGACGATCAAATGCACAAGGTCGTGCGCAGTGTTAGTGTAAACGGCGGCAGTGTGAAGCCTTACCTACTTCGCCAACTTGTTTTCGTTTATAAAAGGCACATTCACAATGCATGGAAGCACCTTCCTAATGATATCAAGCGGTCACTCCCTGAACGGATACATGATTCCAATGCCACACCAGCGACCGTTGCTAACTTTGCGAGGCCGCGCGTGTGCCCTGCTGTTCCTCGTCCTCGGACTAACGCTATTAAGTACGCCCGCGCTTGCCATTACCTCGGCAAATTGCTCCCTAACAAATGCCGAATGGTTGTGGGGAGCGGCAACTCCGGGCAATTACAGCATTAACCTGCGGGAAGTGAATGCCTGTGGTTTGCCGGGACGAATTATTTCCATGACGGCACAATCTCAAATCAGCTCTGCGCAAAACGTCACTATCGACGGCAGTTGTGTAAAGTTCACCGTGACATTAGTGAATGCCGTTAATTACCAAACCATGGTGAATGTCACCGTCACGGGCGTGAACTCCACGCACGTCATCGGGATCTTGTTTCGCAGCAAACCTCCGCTCGACACGACCCCCCCGTTGCCGGCGGACGTACCCCCGGTTTCCGCCAACTGCCCTGCCTTGCCTGAACCCAATCGCGTGCCGCAAGCCAACCCCGCCCAAGCCAACGTACTGCAAAATCAACCGTTGCGGCTCGACCTCACCCCGTATGCCGCCGACCTCGACGGCGATACGCTGACGCTTACCGTTTCCCAACTCCCTCAAAACGGACAAGCACGTTTTGAGGGGCGGACGTTGATATATACCCCCAATGCCGGATTTTCCGGTGCTGATGCGCTGCAATACACCGTCAACGACGGTCAAGGCGGTACTGCCACCGCAACCATCACGCTGGCGATATCCGCAGGACCGCCACTGGCGCAGGCGCTCAACATCAAAATTCTGGGCGGTGACGTGCAGCTCGCGCGGCTCAACAACAAGGTCGCGTTGAGTGCACAGGTCACCGACCAAACCGGCCAGAAGCTGGCGGGCGTTACTGTGAGCTGGAATGCGACGGAGCCCGGTGGCGCACAACCCCGCATCGCGGCCACTGATCCGGTGACGGACAGCGCCGGTATCTCACGCGCGATACTCACGACATCAAGCACGCCAACCAGCTACACCGTCACTGTGACGGCGCTGTTGTCGGCAGCCGAAACCAGCCAACAGGCCACCTCCATCTTCACCGTCGCCACCGGTCTGCGCGCGCTGACCCGGCCTGGCACACCCGAGGGCGCGCTGGCCAATGTGCTGGACAGCATGTGTTCGGCGTTGCAGGCCTCAATCAATACACTCACCACACTGCAACAAGCTCTACTCGCGCGCTGCGTGGAAATT
>JANOOV010000273.1:0-18281 GCA_031421535.1 Gammaproteobacteria bacterium | reverse complement strand
GGCACGCGTATCAGTCAGGAAGCGGCGATCAAGATTGGCGATGTTGTCAGTTTCGATGCCTATCGATTCGGCGTGATCGCATTGCCGCAAGTGCATCAACCCATGTCGGCGGATGCGCGCACGGTTCTGGCGCCGAGTGTTGAAAATTTAATTCCGCGCGTACAAGCTCCCGCTGAGCAGCCTATACCCGCAGTGCCAGTTGAAAAGGCGCCTGCACCAAAGGTTGATGTGCCGCCACCCGCGCCAGAGTCCGCTGCAAAAAAACCGGCGACGGTGGAAACCGGTGACGACGCGGGTGCGCCCTGGTGGGAACAACAGAAAAAACGCAATCGCACGATATTCGGCGGCGCGCTGGCGCCGCCGGAGGCACCACCGGGTAGCGGTGAGTTGCCCGCTGTCGATGGCCCGACGCTCCTGGGGTTGACGCCGCCGTTCAAGGGCCAGGTGTTTCCATTGCGCGAGGGTACGCTGACTTTGGGCCGCGCGAGCAACAACGAGATTGTGATCGACGCGGCGCAGGTGTCCGACAAACACGCGCAACTGGTGGGTAGTGCGGGATCGTGGAAGGTGGTAAACCTGTTGTCGTCCAATGGCACGTTTGTGAACGGCGAGCGCTGTGTGAGCCGTTATTTGCAGTCGGGCGATCTGCTGCGCTTGGGGAATGTATCGTTCCGGTTCGTCAATAACGCAACTTCATCCGTCCCAAAAAATGCGGTGTCGAAGAAGATCAATGCAAAATTGCTTGGGTCGCTGGTCGTGGCATTGACGGTGTTGATAATCGCCGCTGTGGTTGTGTTTCTAAGGTAGTGACGAGTTGAATTGACAGGAAATTCCATGACTGGAAATCCCACTGACAATTTTCAAAGGCGCGTGTATAGTCGCCGCGTTGCGGCATTTTCCTCGTGGGTCAGTTTGGGGGGTTCTCACGGGAAAAGCGCTCATATCTTTAGCGGTAGTGCCAGTAACTTAAGTAACGAACACCAGACTAAATACAAAGTAGATAAAAGCAGGGGGAGCAGACGTGATTTCGCTTTCACATTATTTGATTCTTGCCGGCATTCTATTTTGCCTGAGCATGGCGGGCATTGTGCTCAATCGCAAAAACGTCATCATTTTGCTGATGTCGATTGAGTTGATGCTGCTTGCGGTGAATATGAACTTCGTCGCGTTCTCGAGCTACCTGGGCGATATCGCCGGACAGGTGTTCGTATTTTTTATCCTCACCGTCGCCGCCGCTGAAGCGGCAATTGGTCTGGCTATTCTCGTGGTCGTGTTCCGCAACAAACGCACCATCAATGTAGACCATCTCGATTCTCTCAAAGGTTAAGTTATGGAGCCGATGATGCCGACGGTGTATTTATTGATGGTGCTTGCGCCCTTGCTCGGCGCGGTGATTGCCGGATTGTTCGGCGAGCAGGTCGGCCGCGTCGGCGCACACCGTGTGACGATTGCCGGTGTGGCGATTTCTTTTGTGTTGGCACTGCTGGCGTTTAAACACATTGCCATCGACGGTGCGCCGACCTACAACGCATCCGTATACACGTGGGCGGTCAGCGACGGGATTCGTTTTGAAATCGGTTTTCTGGTCGACAAACTCACCGCGCTGATGGTGGTGGTCGTGACCTTTGTGTCGTTGATGGTGCACATCTACACCATCGGCTACATGCACGACGATCCCGGTTACCAACGCTTTTTCAGTTACATCTCGTTGTTTACTTTCTCCATGCTGATGTTGGTGATGGCCAACAACTTCATGCAACTGTTCTTTGGTTGGGAAGCGGTCGGTCTGGTGTCGTATCTGTTGATCGGCTTCTGGTTCAAAAAACCCACCGCGATTTACGCTAATTTGAAGGCGTTTTTGGTCAACCGCGTCGGCGACTTTGGTTTTCTGCTCGGCATCGCCGCGATCCTGATGCACTTCAATAGCCTCGATTACATGGATGTGTTTCGCTCCGCGCCTTTACAGAGCCATCTCACCATCGAAGTATGGCCGGGTGTGCCGTGGTCGTTGATGACGGTGATTTGCATCTTGTTGTTCATCGGTGCGATGGGTAAGTCCGCGCAGGTGCCGTTGCATGTGTGGCTACCGGATTCGATGGAAGGCCCGACCCCGATCTCCGCGTTGATCCACGCGGCGACCATGGTCACGGCGGGCATTTTTATGGTCGCGCGCATGTCGCCGTTGTTTGAATTGTCCGAGACGGCGCTCAGCGTGGTGCTGCTCATCGGCACCCTCACCGCATATTCGATGGGCCTGCTGGGCATCGTGCAGAACGATATCAAGCGCGTGGTCGCGTATTCAACGTTGTCGCAACTGGGCTACATGACCGCCGCATTGGGCGCGTCTGCCTATGCCGCCGGTATTTTCCATTTGATGACGCATGCATTTTTCAAAGCGCTGCTGTTCCTGGCTGCCGGTTCCGTGATCATCGCGATGCATCACGAGCAGGACATTCGCAAAATGGGCGGCTTGAAGAAGTATCTGCCGATTACCTATTGGTGCTCGCTGATCGGCTCTCTGGCCTTGATCGGAGCGCCGGGTTTTTCCGGGTTCTTTTCCAAAGACAGCATCATTGAAGCGGTCGGCGCGTCGAATATTTTCGGCGCGGAGTATGCCTACTGGTTCTTGCTGGCAGGTGTATTCGTCACCGCGTTTTACAGCTTCCGCATGTTCTTTTTAGTGTTCCACGGCAAGGAGCGCATGGACCACCACACGCAACAGCACTTGCATGAATCGCCGGGTGTTGTCACGTGGCCGCTGATTGCGTTGGCGATTCCCTCCGTTGTAATCGGCGCGGTTTTCGTCGGCGATATGGCATTCGGAAAATTCTTCGGTGACGCGATTTTTGTATTGCCGCAACACGACGTGCTCGGGCATCTCGCGCAGGAGTTTCACGGCGCGTGGGGAATGATCGTGCACGCGTTCAGCGCGGCGCCATTGTGGCTTGCGGCGGGTGGCGTGTTCAGCGCGTGGTTCATCTACATGCAGGTGCCGGGTATTGCCGATGCGCTGCAAAAATGGTTCGGTCTCATCCATCGTTTATTGGTCAACAAATACTACGCCGACGACTTCAACCAAAAAGTATTTGGCAACGGCACGCTTCGCATCGGCGGATTGTTATGGCGCTACGGCGACGTGAAAATTATCGACGGCGGTTTGGTCAACGGCACCGCGCACGCGATTGGCAAGTTGTCCGGTGTGATCCGCCAGGTGCAGTCCGGCTATTTGTACCATTACGCCTTCGCGATGATTTTTGGCTTGTGCCTGATTCTGGGATGGGTGGTGCTGGTTTGAATAAAATGATGCCCTCCCCCTGCAAGGCGGAAGGAAGTACGCAGATTCAACGTTGACACAAGGTTAGCGCAATTATGTTTTCCGGTTTGCCATTATTAAGTCTCGCGGTGTGGGTGCCAATTCTGGGTGGCGTTTTGGTATTAACCGCGAGCAAGGAGCGTCAGGCGAATCTGGCCAAGTTGATCGCGCTGCTGGTTTCGGTCGCGACATTTATTATCACCATTCCGCTGTACACGCAGTTCGATACTTCGACCTTTCAAATGCAATTCGTCGAACAGCATGCGTGGATACCCGCGTTCAACATTAACTACCATTTGGGCATTGACGGCATTTCTTTGCCGCTCATTTTGCTGACCAGCTTCACCACGGTGCTGGTGATACTGGCCGGTTGGGAAGTGATCAAATTTAAACCCGCGCAATACATGGCGGCATTTTTGATCATGGAAGGCTTGATGAATGGCGTGTTTGCCGCACTCGACTCGATGTTGTTCTATGTGTTCTGGGAAGGCATGTTGATCCCGATGTTCCTGATCATCGGCATCTGGGGCGGCGAGCGGCGCGTGTACGCGACCATCAAGTTTTTTCTCTACACCTTTCTGGGTTCGGTGTTCATGCTGGTCGCGCTGATCTACATGTACATCCAGTCCGGCAGTTTCAGCATTCTCGATTTTCACCAGCTCAAGCTCGGGCTCACGCCGCAGATTCTGATTTTCATCGCGTTCCTGCTCGCGTTCGCGGTCAAGGTACCGATGTGGCCGGTGCACACCTGGTTACCGGATGCGCACGTGGAAGCGCCGACCGGCGGCTCGGTGATCCTGGCCGCGATCATGCTGAAAATGGGCGCGTACGGCTTTTTGCGCTTCTCGCTGCCGATCACGCCGGACGCCAGCGCGCAACTCGACTGGCTGATGATCACCTTGTCGTTAATTGCCGTGTTGTACATCGCACTGGTGGCGCTGGTGCAGCAAGACATGAAGAAATTGATCGCGTATTCGTCGATTTCGCATATGGGGTTTGTCACGCTCGGTTTCTTCATGGGCTTCGAGATTTTGCAAAACACCGGCAGCGTGCAGGGCACCGCGATGGGCATCGAAGGCGCCATGATACAAATGATCTCGCACGGCTTCGTGTCGGGCGCCTTGTTCCTGTGCGTGGGCGTGCTGTACGACCGCATGCACAGTCGGCAGATCAACGACTACGGCGGTGTGGTCAACACCATGCCGATATTCGCCGCGTTCATGGTGTTTTTTGCGATGGCCAATGCGGGACTGCCCGGCACGTCGGGTTTCGTCGGCGAGTTCATGGTGATCCTGGCTTCGTTCAAGGCGAATTTCTGGATCGCGTTCATCGCCGCGACCACGTTGGTGTTCGGCGCGGCTTATACCTTGTGGATGGTGAAGCGCGTGATCTTCGGCGACATCGCTAACAAGCAGGTTGCAGAGCTGACGGATATCAGTCGTCGCGAGTTTTTGATTCTGGGCAGTCTGGCGGTGGCGGTGCTGCTGTTCGGCGTGTGGCCTGCGCCGTTGCTGGATGTGATGCACAGTTCGGTGGGGCATCTGGTCGAACAACTGCATGCATCGAAATTGTAGCGGCGTTGTCAGGCAGCTGCGCAGCCTGACCTACAGTATTGAACGTAGGCCGGGTTGCGTAGCTACCCGGCATTTTGCTCTCAGAGTTTCCTAACACGGTTCAGACCATGAATTTTCAAATACCTAATTTTATTCTCGCCGCGCCGGAAATGTGGGTGCTGAGCATGGCCTGCGTGGTGTTGCTGGTGGATGTGTATAGTCGTGGCACCGAACGCAACGCCGCCTATATTCTGACGCAAATCACGCTGGCGGTGGCAGCGGTGTTGACGGTGACGTTTTACACCGGCGAGCGCGAGCTCATCTTCAATAACTCCTATATCAGCGATGCCATGGGCACGGTGCTCAAGCTGTTTGTGTATTTGATCAGCGCCGCCGTGTTTGTGTATTCGCGTGACCATTTACGCGAGCGTCAGCTCTACCAAGGTGAGTTCTTCGTACTGGGTTTGTTCGGCGTGCTGGGCATGATGATCATGATTTCCGCGCACAGCTTTCTCACGCTGTATCTCGGACTGGAATTATTGTCCTTGTCGCTGTACGCGATGGTCGCGCTGCGGCGCGACTCGGCCGACGCCACCGAGGCGGCGATGAAGTATTTCGTGCTCGGCGCGTTGGCGTCCGGCATGTTGTTGTACGGTATGTCGATTGTTTACGGCGTCACCGGCAGCCTAGACGTCGGTCAGGTCGCCGAGCGTATCGCACAGGGCAGCGGACAAAATGAACTGGTGCTCGCGTTCGCGGTGGTGTTCGTCATCGTCGGACTGGCGTTCAAGCTCGGCGCCGTACCCTTCCACATGTGGATTCCCGACGTGTACCACGGTGCGCCCACGCCGGTCACCATGTACATCGGCACCGCGCCTAAAATCGCAGCCTTTGCCATGGTCATGCGGCTGCTGGTGGAAGGCTTGGGCGAATTGCACGGTCATTGGCAAGGCATTTTGATCGTGCTCGCGGTGTTGTCGATGGGGGCAGGTAACATCATTGCCATCGCGCAGACCAATTTGAAGCGCATGCTCGCCTATTCGACTATTTCGCACGTCGGCTTTTTGCTGCTGGGCATTTTATCCGGTACTGCGAACGGTTACGCGTCGGCGATGTTTTACGTACTGGTTTACGCCGTGATGAGCGTCGGTGGTTTCGGCATGATCGTCATGCTCAGCCGCGCCGGGTTTGAAGCAGATCGCTTGGAAGATTTCAAAGGTTTGAGCGTACGCAGCCCGTGGTACGCGTTCATGATGTTGATTCTGATGTTCTCCATGGCCGGTGTGCCGCCAACGCTGGGTTTTTACGCGAAACTGTCGGTGCTGCAGGCGGTGGTGGATGTGAACCTCACTTGGCTTGCGGTCATGGCGGTGGTGTTCTCCATCATTGGCGCGTTTTACTACCTGCGCATCATCAAACTGATGTACTTCGACAAGCCCACCGACACGGCGCCGTTGCGGGTTAATCTTGATATGCGTCTGGTGTTGAGCGCCAACGGTCTCGTAGTACTCGCGTTGGGTTTGTTTCCCAGCGCGCTGATGGATGTGTGCATCGTTGCACTTGGGCGTTAGTTTCACAGGCGTTGCGGAACTACTCCACCGGTGCCTTGATCGCCCGCTGTACATCCACAAAGGTGCGTACCCACGGTTTGTAACGCAATAATCCGGGGGGCAACAGGCGCATGTGCCGTTGTGCGGCTTCGAAGGTTGGGAACACGCCATACACCACCGAATACCAGTTCTCACCCAGCACGCTTGCCTTGTAATGCGCCGTCGGCTCAGGTAGTGCCGGGTTTTCAAGATACTCTTTGATGACGTGCTCCTCTTTGCTGCTCAAGAGTTGCAGCGTAAAACTCTTGGGCGATTGGTTTAGTATCCACGACTCACGCAAATTTTCTTTACGCTGCGGCGGCTGCACCGGAATATCGGCGCGTTTTTGTTTCTCGTCGTCGAGGCGCGGTAGATCTGCGCCCCATTTTGTCTTGTTGAGCAATAAACTCCTGGCGTCATCGACGCCCTGCAACGCCGCCAGACCGAGCCAGTAAGCAGCTTCCTTGGTATTTTTGTCAACACCGGTCCCGTTGAGTAACATTTTCCCATAATTGTATTGGCTGTAGGAATAGCCGGTGCTTGCCGCTTCCCGATACCAATAGGCGGCGCGCTTCAGGTTTTTTTTCGTGCCCCAGCCGTTCTCATGCATTACACCAAGATTATTTTTGGCGATGACGTGATTTTGTTTTGCTGCTTTCAAATACCACTCGACGGCTTTTTTGAAATCCTTTTCTATGCCTTTTCCGGTCTGGTACATCCAGGCGACATTGGCTTGCGCTTTGGCGTAGCCATCGTTGGCCAACGGCAGCCATAGATTGCGCGCAACATCGTGATGACCAAACATGAAGGCCATGCGTCCACGGATAAACAGCGCCTCGTTTTCCTGCGCCGCCTGTGCGGCTTGTTCGGCGATGTTACCGAAAAAGCCGTGCGACTCTTCCGGGGAGAAGATGTAAATGTTGGGGTCAGCGGCGCTGCTGTCAGATGGGACGGCAGGTGCGTTGCCGGGGGCACACAGGGCGGTTGAGCAGGAAAATATGCCCGTGAGAGCAATCGCCAGATAACCGGTGTACGAGGTCGGTTTATGAAAAATGTTCGCGGTCATGTTGCATTGCGCAGGTTCGCGGGAGGAGAAGATTACGGAGGAATGGGATTCGAACCATTTCCGTTCAGCGTCAATGTAACGTGTGGTAGAGCGCAGTGATGACAATAGCGCTATTTTTCTTTTCGATATGGAAGGTGATCTCACCCAGTAGCGCGCGCGCGGGCTCGCCTTCAGCGGGGCTTATTTGCACTTCAAACGCGCCGGTGCCCTGTGCAAGACGACCGGCGTTTTCCCAGTGGATCTCACCGAAATGAATTTTTCGCAGGGCGGTTTTTTTGAACAGGTCGGAATAATCGTTTTGGATCGCATCAACCGAGTTGCTGTCTTCGGTGCGCACTTGCGGGTCAAATAAGCTCAAAAACAGCGGTAAGTTTCCTTCTTCGTAGTAGCGGGTGAATTTCACTACCAACAACGCCAATTCCCGCTGCGATATGGCATTGACCGGCGCACCGGTTTCGATTGGCGCAATAGAGGCAGAGGCCGGGATCGGGGCCGTTGTCGCTGGCGTGCTGGTCGCGTCCGGCGACGCCGCTGCAGCGGCCGATTTTGCTACCGGCATGGTACCCGGTGTTGATTGAACCGGGCTGCGTTGCTCCAGCGCAGGAGTTTTTTGCGACGGGCTGACAGCCTGTGGCGCTTTGTCGTCCGCAACACTCACCGCAGGGAATTTTTTTTCCAAGGCGGGGGTGGCGACAGGCTCATTACTGGTATGCAGTAATCTTTCCGGTTTGTCGGTAATTACATTTTCTGAAATGGCCGGAGAAGGGGACGCCAAGATACGTTTTTCTGTAAGTACATTCTCGCTTGGATCGGTAATTTGTTGCGCCAATCCAGCGGAAGATCCCGTTATTTCGGTGCTGAGGGGCGCGCGACTTTCCACCTGCGGTGGCTGCATACGCTGCAAGGCGTCTTGCAGCGACGGATAAAACAAAAAGGTGAGCATCAGCAGCAGCACGCAGGCGCCAAGAATCATCAACAACCAGCGTGACTCGGCACCGGCCAGTGACAGCATCGCGTTAGAGAGCGCGCGCCGTGGGTCGCCCCGGGGGTTAAGACGTGGCTCGGGTTCGGCGAGCAGAAAATCTGCCATGGCGGGGTCGCGGGCTTCACGTAACGGATTTGTTGCGAAGATATTTCGCACCGCTGCTGCGTTTGGGGTTTCTGCCGGGGTCGGTTCCGCAGGCGGGGCCTGGCGCTGTGTGGCGGCGGCAGGCGGTGTATTTGATTTCGTGGGTTCTGCTCCCTTCCCTTCCATGGCCGGTTGCGCGGTACGGGGGGCTGCGGGCAGGGGAGGAGGTGGGGACGTAGGTCTGTCTGTCGCATCGGATACGCGAGTCTCCGTCGGCGCAACAGGTTCTACCGAGGGTTCGGCAGGGGTAAACACAATGTTGTTGCTACGCGGCAAAATTTCATTGTGCAGCTCAGTAATTACGCTGCATACGGTCGCATGGGTCAGAGCATGCAGGCCTTCAAGATATCCGAACAGCAGCAGGCGGTCACAAAACATGTTGATACGTCGCGGCAAGCCGCCGGTGTATTCGAAAATCATCGCGTGCGCACCCGCGTCGAACTGCGGATCATTTTGCCAGCCGACGTGCTGCAAACGGGCCTCGACATAACGCCGGGTTTCTTCGGCATCCAGCGGATGCAAATGGTAATCCGCAATCACGCGTTGGCGCAGTTGTTCAAAATCCGCACTATTCAGCATGACGCGGAATTGCTCTTGCCCCAACAGGAACACCTGCATGAGCGCTTTGTTGCCGACTTGGAAGTTCGACAACATGCGTAATTCTTCGATTGACCGTGGCGGCAGGTTTTGCGCCTCATCGACCACCAGCAGGCAGCGTTTCCGCTCCCGCGCACGGGCCAATAGAAACGATTCAATGTCCTTCAGCAGGCTGGCTTTGGATACATTTTCGCTGCGCAGCTTGAACGATGCGGCGACCAGACGCAGTAAATCCTCAGCCTCAATCTGTGTGGATGCCAGATGTGCGACGACCACACTCTGCGGATCGACTTGTAACAACAGCTTATGCGCCAGCGTAGTTTTGCCGGTGCCGGGCGCGCCGGTGATGACAACGAAGCCTTCACCTTGATTGAGTCCGTACAACAAGTAAGACAGTGCACGTTTGTGTCCGGCGCTCGGATAGAAGAATTGGGGATCCGGGCTGAGGCGGAAGGGTTTATCACTGAATTTATAAAATGATTCGTACACGGATTCAGGCTCGTTACTGTGCATAAACGAAAACTGTGGAATATAGTATCAGGTCGCGATATAAATCGCTTCCGATTACGCGCGCTGTTTTCCCGGTAACGGAAGGGTCAGTCGGTGAATTATCCACTATTTTCGCCGGTTCTATAGGCAAATTAACCCTCTGTGTGAATCTCGCACTTGTTGGCCGGTAATATTACCGGAGCACTGATGTGCATGCTTTTTGCTACCATAGCGCCTTTGGTTTGTGCCGTGTTTCCTGACTGCAGAAGTAATTCTAAAAGCAAAAAACAGGGTTGCCGTGTAGCGGTTCATCTGCACGTTCAGAACGTGGCGCGAGTGTCGATAAATCGGGATAGGCTGCGCGTCAGTGCAGGTCGGCATCCCGCTCGTGCGCGAGTCGCATTCATTGGAGGGGTCCCATGACGACTTTAAGATTATCCCAAAGAGCAGCTTTAACATTGAGGTTTGTTGGCGCGATGGCAACGGTTCGCCTGTTCAAGCAATACATCCCCGCCCCGTTTATTTTTCTGGCGCTGATCGAATTCGGTGTTTACGCCGTGGCAGCGATGCTGGGGGTGGAAGCGCGTTTTTTCGGCAGCAGCAGCGAGATCGTGGCGCAAAGCGTCGGCGCGGTCGCTCCCAAAGCATTGTTATTTGCCACGGTCATGTTGGTTTCAGCCATCTCGATGGGCCTTTACAAGCGGTCGTTTCGTGAAGGCGTCTCCGGTATTTTGGTGCGTATGGGCATCAGTTTCGCTTTGGCCATGTTGACGATCAGTCTGGTGTTTTACGTCTTTCCGGATTTGTTTATGGGGCGCGGTGTGCTGGGCATGGCGCTGGTGTTTTCTTCCATTGGAGTGGTGGTGACGCGCACGGCTTTTTTTGCGGCACTGGACCAGAACACCTTTAAACGTCGCATTCTGGTACTGGGCTCCGGAAAACGTGCTGCGACCATGTCGCAACTGCGTCGTCGCGTGGACCAGCGCGGGTTTTTCATTGTCGGTTTCGTGCATATCAAAGGTGAGCATGACAGCGTTGACAAAGAACGCATCATTGATGGCGACTCCAGTTTAATCGAGCTGACGCAGCGCTATGAAGCCGACGAAGTGGTGGTGGCGATGGATGACCGGCGGCGCGG
Organism: Gammaproteobacteria bacterium; assembly: GCA_031421535.1. Taxonomy (GTDB): domain Bacteria; phylum Pseudomonadota; class Gammaproteobacteria; order SG8-11; family SG8-11; genus UBA6921. The sequence continues at coordinate 7,407 of JANOOV010000273.1, read as the reverse complement.
ATTTCCGGTGCATGAGTTGCTGGATTGCAAAATGAGCGGTATTGAGGTGGTTGACCTGCAAACATTTTTTGAGCGCGAAACCGGCAAGCTGCGTCTGGATTGCATGCACCCGAGCTGGATGATTTTTTCCGATGGATTTGGTCAAAGCCTGCTGCAGGACTATATCAAGCGCGTCTTTGATCTGGTGGTCAGCATTACGCTGTTACTGGTAACGACGCCTATCATGCTGCTCACGGCCATGGCGATTTTTGCCGAGGATCGCGGTCCGGTATTTTTTAAACAGATCCGTGTCGGCCAAAACGGAAAATTATTTCACGTCATCAAGTTTCGCAGCATGGGTGTGGACGCGGAAAAAGACGGTAAAGCGCGTTGGGCACAGAAAAACGATTCGCGTGTGACGCGGGTCGGTAACTTCATCCGTAAAGTACGCATCGACGAACTGCCGCAGATTTTCAATGTCCTGCGCGGCAGCATGAGTTTTGTCGGGCCGCGCCCGGAACGCCCTGAATTTGTCGAGCAGCTTTCCGTGGCCATTCCGTATTTTGCCGAGCGCCATCGCGTCAAGCCGGGCATCACCGGTTGGGCGCAGATTCGCTATCCCTACGGCGCTTCCGAAAATGACGCGATGGAAAAACTGCAATACGACTTGTACTACGCGAAAAATCACAATCTGTTTCTGGATCTCACCGTGCTGCTGCAAACCGGGGAAGTGATCTTGTTTGGTCAGGGAGCGCGCTGACTATTCTCGGCGCTTGCGCGTGACACGGTGGGTTATACAAACCGCAGTGGTTTTATCGTCGACGGCATAGTCTCCCCAGTCAATGTTTTTGTAGGTCAGGTTGCTGCGCAGCGGCTACCTGACGGGCCGAGGGAGATGCCGGGTAGCTGCGCAACCCGTCCTACGCAGACTGCCAAAGTGAGAAATCATGAAAAATTACTCACGCGATTTCACGAAGAGCCTGTTGTTAAATAGAAGGTAGTGTTCATGGTTGACATTGCCTTGTCCGGGTACGTGTTTGCCGCGCTGGCTTTTACTGTGCTTGCCGTACTGATGTCGATCAACCAGCGTGGCGAGCGCATTGGCATTGCCGTCATCGCGGCGGCCAGTACCAGTGCACTGTGGGCGGCGGCGCTCGCCTGGCAGGTGCACTCTGTCGGTGGCTTTGCGGTGTCGCCGCGTGTCTGGTTTGTCGTGGAGTTGGCGCGTGATGCCGGGCTGCTGACCTTTCTGGTGGTTTTCCTCTATCGTTCGGCGCCCACCGCACCGCTGGCAAAGCGCTGGGTCCGCGCCTTGCAGGGCATTGCTGCGGTGGTTGCGATTTCCCTTGTCGCAGTGACGGTCGGAGAACTCACTGCGCTGTCGGAGCACAGTTTTGATTTGCGTACTTACGCCATCACCGTGTTCCTGGTGTTGTCTATTCTTGGTCTGCTGTTTATCGAGCAGATTTTTCGCGGTACTCCGGTGGAGCAACGTTGGGCGATCAAATTCCTCTGCCTGGGCATCGGCGGTGCGTTCGCATTTGATTTTTACATGTACGCGGAAGCGTTGTTGTTTCACGTCATCGACGCGAATGTATGGAGCGCGCGCGGCTACGTCAACGCCTTGGTGGTGCCGTTGCTGGCCATTTCGGCGGCGCGTAACCCGCATTGGGCGGTTGATATCGTCGTTTCGCGCCAACTGATATTTCACTCGGTCACCTTGATCGGAGCAGGTCTGTATTTGCTCGCGATGGCGCTGGTCGGCTACTACATCCGAGCGGCGGGAGGCAATTACGGGTCGGTGGGACAGACGGTGTTTCTGTTCAGCGCACTGATATTGCTGCTGGTGTTGATGTTTTCCGGTGAATTGCGCGCGCGCACCAAGGTATTTTTCAATAAACATTTTTTCCGGTCAAAATACGACTATCGGGAAGAATGGTTGCGCATCACCGAGGCGCTTTCCGGCGCGCCGCTGGACGCATCGTTGCGCGAGCGTGCGCTGGTCGCGCTTGCGCAAGTGGCGGAAAGCACCGGCGGCGCCTTGTATCAACGCCGGTCCCACGACTACGTGGTCATCGCGACGCAGAACATGAGCGTGCCCACGGCCGATACGCTGGCGCACGACGCCCCCTTGATAAGTTTCATGGCGCAAAAACACTGGGTTGTTAATCTGGATGAATACGCGCGCACGCCCGAACATTACGGCGACCTGGCCTTGCCCAAAAGTCTGACCGATAATCCGCGCGCCTGGGCGATAGTGCCCTTGCTGCATCATGCCGCCTTGTTCGGCTTTGTCGTGTTGGCGCAGCCCCGGGCGCCGCTGGCATTGAATTGGGAGATTCGCGATATGTTGTTAATGACCGGCCGCCATATCGCGGGTCATCTGGCGCTGCTTGAGACCAACGAGGCGTTGATTGTGGCGCGCCAGTTCGAAGCGTTTAACCGGCTCTCGGCCTACGTGGTCCATGATTTGAAAAACCTGGTCGCACAACTGTCGCTGCTGGTGTCGAACGCCGCGCGGCATCGCGACAACCCGGCGTTTATGGACGATGCCATACACACCGTCACCAACGCGGCGGAGAAAATGAACAAATTGCTGGGGCAGTTGCGCAAAGGCCGCATGGAAGCGGGCGACGCCAAACGGGTGAGCATCCACACGCTGGTGCAGGCGGCGGTGCGGCACTGTGGCTTGCAGGCGCCGGTTCCGACGCTGGCGCTTGCGGGCGCGGATATTTTGGTGCTGGCCAACCCGGAACGTTTAACCGCCGTGCTGGAACATTTGATACACAATGCTCAAGAAGCGACCCCCGCAGACGGCTGGGTGCAGGTGCGGGTGTCGTCGAACGCCACGACGGCCAGCATCGTCATTGTCGACAATGGCTGCGGTATGGATGCAATTTTTCAGCGCGAGCAGTTGTTCAAGCCGTTCCATACGACCAAGGGCAACGCCGGTATGGGCATCGGTGTCTACGAGAGCCGCGAATTCGTGCAGGCCATCGGCGGTCGGCTTGAGGTCGCAAGCGCGCCGGGCCAGGGCACGACATTCAGTCTGCGATTGCCGGTTTACGGCACGAATAACCCCGGGGGATAACATCATGGCCAAAGAGAAACTCAAAACACTGTTACTGGTCGAAGACGATCCGGGCCTGCAGAGTCAACTGCGCTGGTCGTTCGACAGCTACGAGGTGGTGGTGGCCGAGAACCGCGCAGCCGCCATCGCGCAATTGCGTCGCTTTGAACCGCACGTGGTGACACTAGACCTCGGTCTGCCGCCCGATCCGGCGAATGCGAGTGAAGGGCTGGCGACGCTTACAGAGATTCTACGGCTTGCACCCTACACTAAAGTAATTGTCGTGACCGGCAACGACGACCGCGACAACGCACTGCGCGCGGTAGCGGCGGGCGCTTATGACTATTATCAAAAGCCGGTCGATGCAAAAATTCTCGGTTTGATCGTCGCGCGCGCCTATCACCTGTATGCACTGGAAGAAGAAAATCGCCGCTTGGCGCAACGCAGCGGTGAATCGCCGTTGAGCGGCATTGTCGCCGCCAGTCCCGGCATGCTGAAGCTGTGCCGGACCATCGAAAAAATTGCGCCCACCGACGTCACCACGCTGATTCTCGGCGAAAGCGGTACCGGTAAAGAGCTGGTCGCGCGTGCGTTGCATACCCTCAGTCGGCGCGCACAGCGCCCGTTCGTGGCCATCAATTGTGCGGCGATCCCCGAGAATTTGCTGGAAAGCGAGCTGTTCGGTTACGAAAAAGGCGCGTTCACCGGCGCGGCGAAACAAACCCGGGGCAAGATCGAATACGCCGAAGGCGGGACATTTTTTCTCGACGAAGTGGGTGATCTGCCATTGTCGCTGCAAGCGAAAATCCTGCGTTTTTTGCAGGAGCGCGTGATTGAGCGTGTCGGCGGCCGCGTGGAAATTCCGGTGGACGTGCGTGTGATCTGCGCGACGCATCGCGAATTACCCACGCTGATTGCGAATGGCGGTTTCCGCGAAGACCTGTATTACCGCATCAGTGAAATCACCTTGGCCGTGCCGCCGCTGCGTGATCGCGCCGGGGACGTGCTGGTGCTGGCGCGCGCGCTGCTCAGCCGTTATTGCAAAGAGCATCAACGCGGCGAGTTGCGTGGTTTCAGTGCAGAGGCGCTGGCGGGATTGGAGTATCATCCTTGGCCAGGCAACGTGCGTGAGCTGGAAAATAAAATCAAACGCGCGGTAATCATGGCCGAAGGGAGTTTGATCAAACTGGAGGATCTGGACTTGGCAACCCATGCCGCGCCGGTTACGGATGCACTGAATTTGCGTCAGGTGCGCGATGACGCGGAACGCAAGGCAGTGCAACGCGCGTTAATACAAACCGACCATAATATTTCGCAAGCCGCCGATCTGTTGGGCGTCAGTCGCCCGACGTTGTATGACGTGATGAACAAGCTCGGACTAAAATGAATATGGCCTGGACAGGGTTGGAACGGGATGCGGCGAATGCCGTTGGCTTACGGTTAAAGCACGGCATGGCGGCGGTTGTTTGCATTTTTTTGTGGTCCTGCGCGCCGGGCAAAACCGATCTTGACCATTTGCAGCAGGCGCAACAGTTTCAGGAGCAGAATCAGTGGCGTGCCGCCATGATTGAACTGAAAAATGCACTGCAAAAAAATCCGCAAAATTTAGAAGCGCGCCAGTTACTCGGGAGGTTGTATCTCGACATTGGCGAGAACGAGTCGGCGGAAAAAGAATTGCGACGCGCCGTCGAGTCGGGCGGTTCGAAGGCGCAACTCGCGGCGTCAATAGCGCGTGCCATGTTGTTACAACGTCAGCAGGAAAAGCTGCTGGCCGAGTTTTCGCCGCCGCGTTTTGACGACCATGCTGCATCGCCGGAGCTGTGGGGCGTGCGGGCCGAAGCGTTGGCGGGGTTAGGTAAATTTGCATCGGCGCAAACCGCTATCGCGCAGGCCATCAGTCAAGAACCCGTACCGGTGCCGGTGATGCTCAGCGCAGCGCGCGTGGCGCTGGCGCGCGGCGTGACGGCCGAAGCGCAGGATTGGGTGCGCCGGGCGGTGGAGCAGGCAGCGACTGATCCGAACGCCTGGTTGCTGAGTGCTGATTTAGATTTTTTGGCGTCCCGGCATGACGCTGCCGTGCAGGGTTATCAACGCGTGCTGGATCTTGATCAGCGCCAGCTGCCAACACAGCGCAGCCTGCGCGCGCGCGTCGGGATGGTGTTTGCATTATTGGCGCAAGGCCAACAAGACGCGGCGCTACCGCACATCGAAGTGCTGTTGGCGGCGAATCCCAAGCACTTTCTGGGCAATTATCTACGCGGCCTGGCCGCGTTCAAAAAAACCGATTTTAAAATCGCGCTGGATTACCTGCAGCGCAGCAATGAGAGCGCACCGCCCAACAGTCCGGTCATCGCATTGTTGGGCTCGGTGCATTACGCCATGGGTGATTATCAACAAGCGGAACTGCACCTGAGCCGCTACGCGGATGCGGTGCCCGACGACCTGACGGTACGCAAATTACTGGGCGCAGCACGTCTCAAGCTCAATCAACCGGAAAAAGTGTTGGCAGCACTGGGCGCGTCGGCGAAAGAGTCTGACGATACACAGCTGTTGGCGATGTTGGGCGAGGCGGCAGCGATGAGCGGGGAATTCCGTACCGGGCGCGACTATTTCCGTCGCGCCCTGAAGGGGGCAAAAAATCCCGGCGTGTTGCAGACCCAAGTGGCGCAGACATTTTTGGAAGAGGGCGACTACGATCATGCGATCACGGAGTTGCAACGCGCGGCACAAGACACGCACGCGGAAAAGCGCGCCAGAATTCTTACCGTGATGGCGTATTTGCGCAAGAACGATGCGGCCGCTGCGCTGCGGGCCGCGCAAACGTTGGCGGCCGAAAAACCCAACGACCCGGAAATGGTGAATTTGCTGGGCGGAGTTTATCTGGCACAAAAAGAGTTCACAGCGGCGCGCGAGCAGTTTCAGCAGGCGCTCGCATTGCAGGCAAAATTTGTACCTGCGTTGATGAATCTGGCCACGCTGGAATGGCGTGAGAAAAATCCTGCGGCGGCGCGCACGCTGTTTTTGCGCGCGCTCGAAGCTGAGCCGAAGCAGCTGGTCGCCATGATGTCTTTGGCGCAAATTGAACAAGAAGAAAAACACCCAACCCTGGTCGTTGATTGGCTGGAAAAAGCGCGTGCGGCCGACCCGTCTGCCGTGGAGCCGCGCCTGCTGCTGGCGCAATATTATTTGCGCGGCGGTGAGCTGGAAAAAGCCGACGGGTTGGTGCAGGAAGCCGTTGCGCTGCGGCCGTCGCATGCGGCAGTGCTGTCGATGCTTGCCGATGTGCAATTGGCGCGGCGGCAATATGCGCAAGTCGCCACGGCGCTGGAAGCGTTGTCAAAAGCACAACCGAAAGATGCGGGTGTGCATTTGCGCCTGGGGCAGGTGCGGGTTCATTTACGCCAATACGCTCAGGCGCGTGACAGCCTGCGCCGGGCCATGACATTAGCGCCGGATGCGGCGGCAATTGTCGCGGCGTTGGTGGCGTTGGAAGTGCGATTGACCAATATCAAGGCCGCGCTGGAGGTGGTGGAGCACTACATCAAGAAACATCCTGCCGCTGCCGAAGGTTACACGCTGCGCGGCGATGTGCTCATGGCGCAGGAGCGCTACGCTGTGGCGGATCAAGCCTATGCCCGTGCCGCACAAATTCAGCCGACCACGGTCTTGACACTAAAGCGCTATCGCGCGCTCAGTCAGGTTGCGGGCGGAACAGGTGCGGTGGAATTGTTGCAGGGCTGGCTTGCGTCCCACCCGCAGGATGACGTGGTGCAGCTGAGTCTGGCGGACGCGTACCGGACTTCGGGACGCGCTGCGGAGGCTGTGGATATCTACAACAAAATGCTGACGGCCAAGCCCGATCAGGTGGTGGTACTGAACAATCTTGCGCTGACTTATTTGTCGAGCCACGACCCGCGCGCCGTCACCACAGCGGAAGCGGCCTATAAACTGGCGCCGCAACATCCGTTTGTCGCGGATACCTATGGCTGGGTGCTGCTGCAATCCGGTGACGCAAAAAAATCCAAGCCGGTCCTGCAACAAGCCCACGAAAAAATGCCGGAGCAGCCCGATATTCAAACGCATCTGGCCATCAGCCTGGAACAAAACGGCGAGCCCGAACGCGCACGCGAATTGTTGGGGCAGGCGCTCAAGGGCAAGCAAGTATTTGAAGCTCGGCCCGTCGCCGAAGCCGCGCTGGCACGCTTGCGGTCGCGGTAACAGCGCACCTGCATCATCCGTGGTAATTATCATTTCGCAGTTCATCCGCTACCCTGTTTTTATTAAATGTCGATATTGGCATCATCTTGATGCGGTGTGAGTAAAAAACAGAGTCATTTTTTCGCTGCTGTTGCCCGTCC
>JANOOV010000272.1:0-3670 GCA_031421535.1 Gammaproteobacteria bacterium | reverse complement strand
AAATCTACTTCAACACCGTGGCGGTCGTTCGCACCACTCAACCAAGACCAATTCGCACCGGGCGCAGTGATCTCGTTGCGGCGTGGCGGCGTGTGGCGTGAACCTTTGCGCTTCGTCAGCAACGGTACTGCAAGCGCACCGATCCAGATTACCGCCTATGGCGACGGCCCGCGCCCGGTGATCTCCGGCGGTGTGCGTATTCCAGCGGGTTCCAGTTCCACCTGGACATCCCTGAGAGGCGACGTCTGGAGTATTGAGCTAGGTCCTACCAGCATATTTGCAACCGGAAGCCCCATCGTGATTCGAGCCCCCAGCGGTGCTGATTCCGCTGGGTTCAACTTGCTTCTTCAGGCGCCATCACAGGCCGCTCTGGTTGCAGATCAATACGTGACGTCGAATGTCGATGGTATTCGCCGCCTGATCTGGCACGCACCAGCGATTGGCATTCTCCCAAGCGGTTTCGATTTTGAAGTCTCCACGATTGCCACGCCGGTAAAAATTCAAGGCAGTTTCGTGCATCTAAAAAACCTTGACGCGCGCGTATCCACGCTCGAACTCAATGCGGCGATCGTCTCCATCGAAGCCGCCGACTCCATGCTCCAGAGCTCGGAGGTGCGCTTTTCTCCAGGTTTCGGAGTGCGGTGTAACGAGGTTCATCGCTGCGTGATACGAGACGTGCTTGCGGAGAAAAATCATTCGACGGGCATCTATATTTACGGAGGAGGTACAGAAGCAGATGATGACGCTGTGAATTTATCGATAAAGGCAGACGATTGTATCGTTGAAAACTCCACCAGCCGCAACAACGGCACCAAGCAGTTGGTTGGTGATCGCGGCGGTATTGGAATCGAACGAGGCCGCAGAGCCATCATTCGCGGCAACACGGTGATGAATAACGGTAATGCAGCTCAAATTATTACCAGCGTGAATGATAGGATCAGCGATAACGCCATTTCAATTTACAAATCGCCAGGCGTGCTCGTCGAACGGAATTATATCAATGGCTCAGCCGTTGGCGGCATTTATAGCGGCGCCGATAGCGTACTGACCTACGGTATGGTGATTCGTCATAACATCATCACCAACTGGAACCTGGGCAATTTTGAAAAAACCGCCAAGGCGTCAGCGATTTTTGTTTCAGGCTATGGCACTGACTCCACGGCCGGGCGACACACCATCGACAACAACACTATATTCTCAGATGGCGGAACCCGCTGGTTAGTCGGAATCAACGTGAATATGAGCGATCCAACGTATCTCGTGCGCGATCTGCGCGTGCGCAACAACATTGTTTATATCCGCAACAACACCCATGTGGACACCGCCGCATTACGGATAAGTAAACCCATCGGTAACCTGATCAATCCGATCATCAACAATAACAATGTCATTTTGGAGACCAGCCTGGGTGCCGCGTACGAAATTTTTGGTGCGGACTATCCGAGTGCTGACACCTTCAAGACGGCGACTGCCGAGTTGCAGGCAGCAGGCCCCTGGCAGGATGAAAACCCGGGCTTCGTTGCCGTCTCGCCGGTACTGCCTGCGGACTTTGCCTTGTCGCCAACATCAGCCATGCATAACAAAGGAGTGGACGTAGGCACGACGAGCGATTTCTTCGGTCAGCCGTTTGTTGGTCTTCCCGATGTGGGCGCAATCGAGTTCATTCCGTAGCGAACCGCCCACACAACCACAGGCTCTTACAAAAAAACGGCGAACCGATGCCACCTGCATCGATTCGCCGTTCTTACGAGCAACGCTTAGTTCATGCGTTCAATAACCACCTGTGCCACCGGATTGCGCCAGTCATACTCCGCCGCGCTCAGTCCACCCATCCCATGCACACCGTTGTGAATATGCACGAAGCCTTCACCGCTGTCTTCCGGCGAAAGTGCCGCACCGCGACAAGCCGGTCCGGGAACGGTGGCGCACAGCTCGTCGTTGGTTTCGCTGCCCGCATCATAGCCGTCGGCCATGTAGGTGACCGTTTGGCGGCCTTTAGGCAGGACCACGTCGCGCAGTGCGATGAAGCCGTCGTTGGTGTTGCCCAGCATGGCGCCAAGGCTTAACCGATCCATGCCACGGTGCGCGGTGACCATCACCGTGGTGGTTTTGCCCGGCCCGATTCCGCCCGCACCGACTTGTGCGTCGCTGACGTCCGGCAAGGTGAGCAGCATCGCTGCCAGCGGTTTGCCGTTACCGGCTTCCGCCAATGCGGCGAGTTCCGGGCTGGGCGCCGCGCCGACCTGGAAGAACGACATCCCGGCGCGGTGTGTCGCGACCATGACCGGCGCAATGGGTTGGCCGGGGGTGAGGTTGGTCACAGTGATTTTGTAGGTTTCCATGGTGTCGTCCGCCCAACCGGTAGTCGCGGCGAGCACGGCGGCGGAAAGAACGCATCCTACGAACAGCGGTGTTGTCTTGCGCATTGTAAATACTCCTTGTGTGAACATTGAGGTGAATACCAAAGTAACCTGCGCGTTGATTGCGCCCGAGGTACTTTGTGCCCCGATGTTCACAGCGTGGTCACGGGTTAATCACGTTTTGATCACGGAAGGCCGAGCCGTCCAAACCCGTTTTACTGCGCTTCCGCGAGCAATGCGCCAATGCGTCGTTCGGTCGCGGCGTAGTCACCTTCGCCGATTTTTACGTGGCGAACCATGCCGCGCTTGTCGATTAAATAGATCGTCGGCCAAAACCGGTTCTGGTAGCGATTCCAGTTGGCGAAGTCGTTGTCGAGTACCACCGGGTATTGAATACCCGCACGCTTGACGTAGGCGCGCACGTTGTCGGCGTCGCGCTCGCGGTCGAACTCGGGGGTGTGCACGCTGATAACCTGTAACCCCTGCTGCGCATAACGTGCGTGCCATTGCTTGATATACGGCTCCACGTTGTGACAGTTCCAGCATTCAAACGTCCAGAACTCCACCAAGACCACTTTGCCGCGCAACCCGGTCATGGTTTTGGGCGGCGAGTTCAGCCAGGTGTCGCTGATGATTTCCGGCGCGGTACCGGACAACGACGCAGCATCGGCAGGGCTTGCGCTCGTCAGGCAGGCCGCCAGTAACACGCCGCCTGCGAGAATCACGCTGAAACGGGATTGAACGCCAGTCATACACACATCCTCCGAAAAGAGTCAGAGGAACAGTGTGGCGCGAAAAGTTCACAAGGTGATCACGCGGTCGATTTCGCTACAACGCCGCCTCCTGCAACAACGCCTGTATTCTCTGCTCGGTGTCGGCGTAGTCACCGGCACCGATTTTTGTGTGGCGCAGCATGCCGCGCTTGTCGACCAGATACAACGCGGGCCAGCCTTGGTTACGGTAACGATTCCAGTTAGCGTAATCGTTGTCGACGGCGACGGAATAGTGAATCTCAGTCTGTGCGACGCGGGCGCGCAGGTTGTTCAATTCGCGTTCGTAATTGAACTGGGGGGTGTGCACGGAAATTACTTCCAGCCCTTGACTGCGGTATTGTTCGCTCCATTGCTTGACGTAAGGTTCCAGAGCGCGACAACTTCCGCAGCTCAAGGTCCAGAACTCGACCAGCACTACCTTGCCGCGCAGTCCGGACATTTCTCCGGACGCGGAATTCAGCCAGGTATCGCTGGTCACGTCGGGCGCCAGGCCTGCGAGCGGTGTAACGCTTCCGGTGGAACGGGCGATGGCCAGGT
>JANOOV010000271.1:0-9924 GCA_031421535.1 Gammaproteobacteria bacterium | reverse complement strand
ACACTCAAGCGCGAACCGCCGAACAACGCGACCAGCAATCCGGCGACGATGGAGGTGTACAACCCGTATTGCGGCGGCACGCCGCTGGCAATCGCCAGCGCCATCGCCAGCGGCACCGCGACGATGCCCACGGTGAGACCGGCCATTAAATCGGCGCGCAAATCGTGGCGCGAGTAGCCGCCGTTCAGCGCGTCGAAAAATCCGTAGCTTAAGTTGAAGCGGGTGGCGAGAAATTGAAACAGGTCGCGCACCGGTGTGTGGGCTCCGAGTGAATAGAACTCGCATGCGATGCCGTTATGTCGGCATCGCGTTATCAACAGATTAGCAGACGTGTTTCGAGTGGGTGCCGTCAATCCACAGCGCATCGCCGTAGCTGAAAAACCGGTACTTTATTCTCCACTGCGCGGCGGTTGCGTATTCAGGTCATTACGATCACTAAATCACTAAGAAGCGATGATCACGATGACCAGGATACGCGCCTTGGCGCCGATCACGTTGTTGCCTGCTGGCGGCTTGAAACCATCGGCTCTTTCCAACGCGGTCTTTTCGGGGCTCAATACCTTCACTGTCGGCTTGACCCGTTACCATGCTCCTCGCCTGCTTTCGTACCTACGCATCAAGCGCGCGATTACTCACGCGCCTGCGAGGCTCAATACCCGGCCCGTGCTAGCGGTTAACGGGGGGCCACCCGTTAGAATTTGCAGCATTGCCCAGCCGCAGCCAAGCCTGGCCCAGTTTTGTGACTCGGTTTTCGGTTTAAAAATATGCACCTCCGAAGCATTACGCCTACCTCGGAGGTGCATGGAACTACCCTGAACAACTTTAGGGAGCGGTTATCGTGATCTTCGTAAGCGCAACGGCCTTATTATTGGACTCATTAGTCTCTACCACTCCATTATTCCAATCCGTCCATGCGCCGACGTAATAGGAACCTGGGGGAACCGACGAGGTGCTAAGTATCGTTGTTCCGGACGAACTAACCCCACCCCATAAAGCGCCCGCATTCCTAGACCCGGCGAAATAATCTGTGGTATCGATAACGGTGTCTGTAGACAACCAAAAATGAACACCTACATATGGCCCCGTCTCTACCGTCCCATTATTTACAACGGTGCTATCAACGGCGAAAGTAGTTCCAGCCACCGCCGTCGTTGTCGAGTTGGTTACCGCCGATATGGTCAAATCCACGCCACCACTGAGCCACTTACGACTCAGACGCAGCGCATCCCGCGTGGCTTGTTGACTAGCCGCATCCCCAGCCGGGCAGGCCACCCCCGGTATGCAGAAATCTAAAACATGCTGGCCTTGCGCAATCATATGCAGCTCAGACGGTCCACAGCGGTAACTGGCACTGATTACACCCCCGTCGTTTTTCGCCGGACCCACGTTGGTGAGATCGGCGGAGCCGGTATAGGCGTTACACAGTCGAACGGACTGCTGTGACGGCACCAGTTCATCGGCGCGTCCGTGGATTATAAAAACGGGCGGATAAGCGGTGGGGTTGGCGGCGATGATCCCCGGGAAGGAATTCACCATGACTCCGGGATGATTTAATATCCTAGGATCACTCAACTTCGCACCCAAATACCCCTCCAACGTTTCAACTCCCAGCGGGCTGACGCTGCCTCTATTAAGAATAAAATCTTGGACATCCGTCGGCGGATAAAGCAAGACCGCTTTAGTGATATCGGTGGGTTTGTGCGTCAACAACCATCCCGCCAGATGCGCTCCGGAGGATTGGCCGAACAAGGTCACTTTGCCGTTAGAGGCACCGTAGGCGGCACCATTTGATTTAACCCATCCAAGGGCATACTCGGCGTCGGAAGTGATATCGCTCCAGATGGCGTTTTGGCAGTCCGTATTGCCATCCAGTTGCCCGGCGAGACGGTAGGACGGCATGAACACAATGTACCCCTGTTCCGTTAGATGGGATATTTGCGAATCGAGCCCGACGAAACCCACGCCGCGGAATTTCCAACTGCCTCCGTGGAGGGCGAGGAGGGGTTTGAGATTTTGCGCGGTAATGTCTTTTTTGTAGACACGCATTTCGAGATCGCAAGAGTATTTCTCTAGTACTAAGTACCAGGATGGATTTTTGCTATAGATTTCCGCCGAGATTCTTTTTGGAAACCAATCCAGTGGCGACAATACCTTATAGGCCGTTGTTATAGATCGGTAAGCCGCCCTCTTCAAAAAGGGCGCCTGATTATTCTTGACGGAATCAACACCGACGTCCAGCCGTGTCCCGCGTGCAAGTGTCCATTTCGTAGCTACATCTGGGGTAGCCCATTTTTTTGGATTCCCCAGGGCGTCATTTGGCGTCTTCAAGATTTCGCCACAAAATTCGGAATAAGGTGTTGGGCGGTATGCAACCGTCTGAGTACAGCCCACATCTGTAAAGTAGCGTCCTGCATCCACACCATCTAAATCCGCTGCGGCGCACGATCCCGACACATTTGTGTAGAGCGTCTGATGGAGTAGGGTTACCTTGCGCAACCGAGTTGCTTCGCACGCTGCGGCACTTCCGAGAATCGTGTTAATCCCCGCCTGATCCCCTTTTAGCAAGGCGATCACAAGGTCTATTGCATGCGTTCCAATATATTCGGCCAGATAAGGTAACTGAAACCCCGAGGCTAAAACACGCGCTATGATTTCGTCGTTGGTCGGAAAGGCAAACGACTTGGCTCGCACACGATCTTGAGTCTTCCGAGCGCGGTCTAAAAGGCGGCTGTTGAGTTTATTATCAACAGTACTATACAAATCTCCCTGGCCAAAAGTGTAAAAAATAGTTTGAAAAGCCAAATACACATTGCTGAAAACATCCATCCCTAACTCAGCTGGTTTTCCGAGGAAGCTACTATTTAAAACTTTTACGTTACTCGTATCTAACATTGGTGTGCTTTCAAGCCTCAGCGTGCCGGAAGCACTGACCGTTGAACTAACAAAGAGCAGGGTATTGTTAATCCCCTTCGACGGCACTAAATTCAACGTCATTGACACTTTGAGCGTCGCTGATTTAATGGTCGCCGTGATATCTCCTTCAAGGACGTCTGACGAGGTACACCAACCACCACCACCACCAAAAGGATTGGTCCAGAAGCCCGCCCACTGCCTGTAATGCGCGTAAGCTTTGCCGTGAACTGGAATCTCGGCCGTGACCGAGATCGGGTCAGTCAGCTTTTTGGGGTCAAATGTAAGATTAAAAATGAGATCGCGGTCTGCATAAACCTCAAACCGCTGGTTTGTGGTCGCTGTGCCGTTGCAACCATGCGCATCTTGAGTGAATTTATTGGGATCGTTTTGAGTAAAAACCAACCCACCCGCGTTTACAGTCGCCACGGTGTTTTCTAGCTGATCTTGCTTCTTCAACTCGTCCAGAAGTAACTTAGTTAGTTCCGATTTCAAATAGACGGTGCCCAAACCGGAAGCGTTAAGACCCACTCCATTGGCCCCCGCGAACAGGTCGTTACCAGTTACCGTGATAGTCGCTGCGTTACTTTTGTAAACGAACGCCGTGCTTAGAAATAATGCGAGAAACAACGACCCTAGCCGACTTGTTTTCATAAACCATCCCTCTGTTGATCGCGAAATGATCTTCATGTCAATCCCACCTCTCGTAGATTAAAAAATGCCCGTCCACTGATTAGCAATGCGCGGGCGCATCAACGGCCATGTTGCTAAACGCGTTCAAAAATTGACCGTTCCCAAACATCTTTCTCGAATGCACGAAAACCTTTATTAGGGAATATAGTCCCAAATAATTATTAGGGAAAATAGTCCCAAATTTTTGAAGATGCAAGGGGTAACGCGGATTTATTAATGAGGTGCGGGTTATGTGGGCGCGGAAAAACGTGGTCGGGTAAAAGACAAATTCATGGCGTCGCATGGCGCATCGCCAAGTGCAAGGAGCCAATCCGGGAAATGGTTGAAAGATTTAGCGCTGACACACGAGAAGCTCAACGTGAGCCTTACCGCCAAGATCAAGTATCCGTTCTACATCGCCATGAATGTCTTCAAGCGCAAGAAGATTTTCTATAAAGGGGCGCTGGTCTAGATCAGCACGCTACGGTGAGCCGACTCCACCGCGCTCAGGTATGCATGCATGACATTTTATGCGTAGGCGATGGAAACGCGGGCAAACGATTTTTTACCGCTACAGCTTGAACAAATGTTGCCGGTAATAGCGCAGCTCGCGCACCGATTCGCGGATGTCGTCCAGCGCCATGTGCGGCGCGTTCTTGTCGAAGCCTTTGTAAACCTCCGGCGCCCAGCGGCGCGCCAGTTCCTTGAGGGTGCTTACGTCGAGATTACGGTAATGGAAAAATGCCTCCAGCTCGGGCATCAGGCGGGCGAGGAAACGTCGGTCCTGACAAATGCTGTTGCCGCACATCGGCGACGCGCGCGGCGGCACATGCTGCCTTAAAAACGCCAGGGTCGCGCGTTGTGCAGCCGTCGTGTCGTAGGTGCTGGTTTGCACGCGCGCGATCAAGCCGGATTTTGAGTGGGTTTTCTTGTTCCAGTCATCCATCGTATCGAGCGTGGCTTGCGGTTGATGCACCGCGATCACCGGCCCTTCCTCGACCAGGTTCAGATCGCGGTCGGTGACGATGGTCGCCATTTCGATAATGGCGTCGGTTTGTGGATCAAGCCCGGTCATTTCCAGGTCGATCCAGATCAGGTGCTCGGCGTCTTGTGCCATAATGAATCCGCATTGCGATAAGCCTGATGCATTGTAGTTGACCCTCGTAGTTTGTGTAGCGGAGTGCACGTGAGTGAGCTGAGTAATCGTAGTTGTGTTGTGTGTGTAAAAGGTGGCCCCGCGTTAACGACGCAACACGCCGCTGAGTTGCTGCGCGAAATTCCCGGCTGGGAATTACCCAGCGAGACGCAGACCATCCGCCGCACGCTGCGCTTCAAAAATTTCCACGAGACCATGGCATTTGTAAATGCGCTCGCGTGGATCGCACATCGCGAAGATCATCACCCCGACCTTACGGTCAGCTACAACCGCTGCGTCGTGCATTACCGCACGCATGCCGTCGATGGCCTGTCGGAAAACGACTTCATTTGTGCTGCCAAGATCAACGCATTACTCGCCATGCATGTCCAAGCGTAAGCTCACCGAGCGCCAGACCGAGCGTGTACGCGAGCATCATCAGCAACGCCTGACACGCTCGGCCGCACGTACGGCATCACGCGCAGTCTCCGACGCAGAACTCACTGACCTTGGTCCCGAACAACCTGGTGTTGTCATTGCCAATTTTGGCGCGAGTCTTGAAGTCGAGGACGCGCACGGCGACGTTACCTTGTGCAGCACACGCCAAAACCTGGGCGACGTGTTTTGCGGTGACGAAATTGCGTGGCGCGCCGGAAGTAGTGGTGGTGTGGTGGTGGCGCTGCGTCCGCGCCGCAGCCTGCTGGCGCGCAGCGACGCGTACGGACAAATCAAACCCGTCGCGGCGAATATCGATGTCATGGCGGTGGTGATCGCACCGCTGCCCGGCGTCAGCGAACACTTGCTTGACGGCTATCTGGTCGCGGCCGAGTTGTACGCCGTGCGCCCGCTGATTGTAGTGAATAAAAGCGATTTGCTGGATGCCGCCGCACGCAGTGCGTTTGAGTTACGCATGGACGTGTATCGCCGCATCGGCTACGACGTGGTGTTTGTCAGCACGCTACGCGGTGAAGGTCTGGCGCACGTGCAGGCGCAACTTGCGCAACACACCAACGTGGTCGTGGGCCACTCCGGTGTGGGCAAATCGTCGCTACTCAAGGCGATCATGCCCGATCTTGACATCGCGATCGGCGACGTCTCCGTCACCGGCCTGGGCAAACACACCACCACCACCACGCGCCTGTACCATTTCGGCGACCATGCGCGCCTGATCGACTCGCCCGGCGTGCGTGATTTCAAGCTCGGGCACATCAGCGTCGAACAAGCCGCACTCGGCTTCGCGGAGTTTCGCCCCTATCTGGGGCGCTGCAAATTCAATGACTGTCGCCACACCGTGGAACCCGGTTGCGCAATCCGTGCTGCGCATCAGGCAGGGCTCATCGCCCCCGCGCGCTACGCCAGTTACCAACGTTTTCTCGATGGTCTGCTTAAAGATACGTGAATCGCGGCCGTTAATTTTCAGGGCGTTGATACCGCGCGTTGCGAGCCTGATCACTGCGGTATAGTATCGAGCGTCATGAGTTGCCATACCCCTATTAACCCTTCTGGAGACATCAATGAAACGGATCTATATTTGTGCCGCCGCCACTGTGTTGCTCAGCGCGCCACTGGCGCATGCGGGCAGCAAAGACATTGAACTGACGGCATTGATCAATCAAGCCGGAGTGCAAGCGCAAAGCAAATTCAGCCTGCTCAGCAAAGATCTGTCGTCGGCACTGAGCTACAAAGCCGTGGCACCCGCCGAGCCGTTGGGCCTTTTCGGTTTCGATATGGGCTTCGAACTCAGCGCAACGACAATGAACAATGCGTCGGACTGGGCGGGCGCCGTATCCAACGGTAAGTCCATCGACACCTTGCCCGTGCCCAAACTGCACGCGCACAAAGGCTTGCCCTTCGATATCGACGTGGGTGTGGTGTATACCTCGATTCCCACCACCAACATCAAACTCATCGGCGGCGAATTGCGTTACGCCATCATCGCCGGCAACGTGGCGCTGCCTGCGGTGGCGGTGCGCGGCACCATGACCAAACTGAGCGGCGTGAGCAATTTGGCGTTCGATACCAAAGGTCTGGAGCTCACGGTATCCAAAGGCTTCTTGATGATTACTCCGTACGCGACCATCGGCCAGATATGGACCACTTCAGACCCATCGGAACCCACCGGAATATTGAAAAAGGAAGAGTTCCAGCAAACCAAAGTGGGCGTCGGTGCGAATGTGAATTTAGGTCTGATCAATCTGTCGCTCGAAGGTGACAAGACCGGCGACAGCACGACCTATAGTGCAAAGTTTGGTTTGCGTTTTTAAAAAATTTACAGCAGTTATGATGCACAACAGGCGGCCTTCGGGCCGCTTTTTTTTTGGTGCGCCCGGCAGGGCGCACCTACTTGGAGGTAGAAGTCCTCTACTCGCCCGGCAAGGGGAAGAGTTAGCCGAACGGCAAGGGTGTCGTGGGTGACCGCGAATCTGAACCGTGCCCCTTTCCCCTTGCAGGGGGAAGAGATGTTTCTTTTTTCACAGCCATGGGTCCGGAAATAAATTTCAAATAGCGTGAATCACTACACTAGCCCTATCCTCGCACTCGATGCACTCACTCCGAACAGGGATGAATCAACATGAGTGAATTTCAATGCTATGAATTCGTTGCTATCGATGAGCCGCTGACCGCAACGCAGATGGCCGAGTTGCGTGCACGGTCTTCGCGCGCCGTCATCACGCCAACCAGCTTCGTCAATGAGTGTCACTGGGGTAATCTGAAGGGCGATCCAACGGACTGGATGCGGCGTTATTTCGATGCCCACATTTATGTCGCGAACTGGTACTCGTGCTGGCTGCTGCTGCGGGTGCCCAAAGACGCTTTTGATGTCAAGACGCTCAACGCTTTCGCAACCCAACCCTCTTTTACCGTGGAGCGGACAGACCGCCACTGGATACTGAGCTGGGAATTGTCGGAGGGTCAGGATGACGACCGGTTTGGTGCGGAGGATGGGCGCGGCTGGATGGGGCGGTTGGCAGCGCTGCGCGACGAACTGCTGCGCGGCGACCTACGCCCGCTCTATCTCGGCTGGCTGGCCGGTGTAAGCGCCGGAGAAATCGATGACGCGGCGGTCGAGCCTTCGCCACCGCCCGGTTTGTCCCGGCTCACTGCTGTACAGCGGTCGCTGGTCGAATTTCTGGAAATTGACGGTGACTTGCTGGCGGCTGCCGCAGCCAAACGGCAAGCCGCGCGCGAGTCCTATCTGCGGACACTGGCCGACGATTTCGACCGCTGCTGGAAGGCGGCTCACGAGCGCGCGGAACGCGGCACCGCTGCCGCCTATGACGACGTGCAACGCGCCCTCGCCGATTTGGTGGATGCCTATACGCTGTGCGCATCCCGCGCCGAATTCGAGCAACGCCTGCCACAATTCATGGCCAAGCACAGCAAGCGTGGCGCGTTGGTGCGGCGTCTGGTCGAGTCTGGATTGTGGAAGAATAAACCATAGGGGAGAATTAAATACATGGGAAAGACACGCAAAAATTTCACGGAATACCTTGATCAGTTGATCGAAGAGGCGACCACCGACGCCTACAACGAGTCGGAACAGGCGGGAGGATTCTTCGCAATGATGGAGGAAAATCTTGCGCTTCCGTTCGTGACGCAGGTGTTGGGTCAAGACGTGACAGTTGTTAAAATCGACATGACTGGCCGGGACGAGATTGTCGCCATCTGTTTGCGTGGAAAGGAGAAGCAGCCGATCTCGATTCTCGACCTGCCCATGCCCGATCCACTGCCGGAAGGCGCAGAGTGGATTGAGGCATACCGCCGCTGGCGCGGCGCGTAGAACAGCGCGATGGAGTGGGAGTGAGCTTGGAAACAGCGACCGATGACCATTGGATGCGCTGCGCTTTGGAACTGGCGCAGCAGGCGCAAGCCGAAGGTGAAGTGCCGGTCGGCGCATTAGTGATTCTGGATCACCAGATCATCGGCGAAGGCTGGAACCAGCCGATTGGGTTGAGCGACCCGAGCGCGCACGCGGAGATCACGGCGCTGCGCGACGCCGCCCGCCGCCAAAATAATTACCGCCTGCCGGGCGCCACGCTGTATGTCACACTCGAACCGTGTGTGATGTGTGTCGGCGCCATCATGCATGCGCGCATCGCACGTGTGGTGTATGGCGCCGCCGATCCCAAGACCGGGGCCGCGGGCAGCATGTTTGAGCTGCTGGGCAGCGACAAATTCAATCACCGTGTTGCCGTCACGCGCGGCGTGCTCGCCGACCAGTGCGCAGAATTATTACGCAACTTTTTCCAATCTCGGCGCTAGCCGGATATAATCCGCACGACTTGGAGAGGTGGCAGAGCGGTTGAATGTACCTGACTCGAAATCAGGCGTGGGCGCAAGTCCACCGTGGGTTCAAATCCCACCCTCTCCGCCAAATTTTATGCCTATGAAAAAAACCGTACTTGCCATCCTCGTTATGCTGAGCGCCATGCTCGCGGCGTGTGCTGCGCCGCAGCGTGACTCTGATTCATCCGGCATGTCACGTCCTGCGCCCAGTCCGGTATGGCGGGTTCCCACGCAGCTTGATCTCACGCTAAAGAGCGGCACTGATGTTTCGGCATGGCGCTGCAGCTATTCTCCGGAGGGCACTATTTTGATGGAGTCGCTTGCGACTGATGCGGCGGGCGACGCGCTGTTATTGGTGGGCGGGCATGCGCTGGCGGTGCGCGGTGCGGTGCCATTGCGGCGCGAAGTGCTCGAGATTGTCGATGACATCATGCTCAACCAGCAGCTTGCCACCCGTTTGTTGCAGCAGGCCTTGCCACAAGGCCCAGGCATGGTCACATCGACGCAGCGCGTGCAGGTGGATGAAAGCGATGCTCCCGTCGATACCGAGACTACCAATACGTCACGTTATTTTTATCCGCCCTGGAAATTACGCGGCGAGGTGCGGCGAGTGACTGCCGACAGCGTTGCGTTCGATTTGCAATTTGACGCGCCTATCGCAGCAGCTGCTACACGCGTCGAGAAATTTTCTCTGTCGGGCATCTGGCAACAACGTACCCCAGCACCACGCCTCGCGGATGATTTTTCGCTGGTTAAATGGAGTGTCTACCGCATCCGCATGGGCACGCGCGATGCGGGCGGAGTGACCATTGCGGCGTATGTGACGACGACCGATTCCCGAAATTATAAAACCTTGGGTGAATTGCGCGCCGCCTCACCCAGCGTTCGTTAAGGGCTCGCGAGGAAATAACTTGAGCATT
>JANOOV010000270.1:0-9771 GCA_031421535.1 Gammaproteobacteria bacterium | reverse complement strand
CATTTGTTGACGCGCCGCTTGAGTGTCGTCACCACCACCGCGCAGCGTTTTGCCAGCGGCGATCTTGCCGCCAAGGCTAATTTGTCGGGCAGCGACGAAGTTGCCCAATTAGGTCGGGCCTTCGACGCGATGGCGGCCAGTATTGAAAAACACATCGCCACCTTGCGCAGCACCGAAGCGGAGTTACGCCAATCGCGCGACAGTTTAGAGCGCCGTGTCGTGGAGCGCACCGAGGAGCTGGCGGTGGCGCGCGATCAGGCCCTGGAGGCGAGCCGTACCAAAAGCACCTTCCTGGCCAACATGAGCCACGAATTACGCACTCCGTTGAACGCGGTCATCGGTTACAGCGAAATGCTCGCCGATGATGCGGTGGCGGGTGGTTACGTCGCCATCGCGCCCGATTTGAAAAAAATCAAGGCGGCGGGCACACACCTGCTCAGCCTGATTAACGAAATATTGGATTTAGCCAAGATCGAAGCCGGGAAGGTCGCACTATCGGTTGCATCATTCGATGTTGCGAACTTGATTGAGGACGCGGCGGGTGCGGTACGGCCGTTGATTAACAAAAGTAACGTCACGTTGCAGGTTCATTACGAAGCGGGATTGGGTTCGATTTGCTCCGATGAAATGAAAGTGCGGCAGGCGTTGATGAATTTGCTGAGCAATGCCTGCAAATTTACCGAGCAAGGCAGGATCGAAGTAGTCGCCGGGCGGATTGAACGCGCGGGTGCGGCGTGGATTAAAATCGCGGTGATCGACACCGGCATCGGTATCGGTGCCGAGCAGATCGGCGAATTGTTTTCAGACTTCTATCAGGTGGATCGCTCGACCACGCGCAAGTACGGTGGTACCGGTTTGGGGCTGGCGATCAGTCGGCGCTTCTGTCAAATGCTGGGTGGGGATATCACCGTGGAGAGCCGCTTGCACCGTGGCTCGACATTTACGATTTTGTTACCGGTGCAGGGTGTGGTGCGGGAAACGACGGCCAGCGCCTACTCATTGGAAGCGCCTGCGGTAGCCCAGTGAAACGCTGATGGGGTTGAGCCCGTCACGGGTGGCGATCTCGCCGGCGTCATTGTAGTGTTCGAAGCGGCGTTTGGCGGGGCGGGTGTTGATATAGTAAATGTCGATGTCAAACCCCTCGTTGTCGTTGAACAGCAGCATGCCCACGCCCAGCGCCAAGCCGGAGAAATCTTCTTGGTGCTTAGAATCCGTTGCCGGCGGCGTGTTGGTTATACCTCCGTAAGGCCCATACATCACCGACACGCGTGCGCGCGCAGTTTCAAACAGCGACGGCAGCAGGTAATAACGCCCGCCTGCGGCCAGGCCATATTCGCTGATGCCCGTGCCTATCGCACCGGCGAGGTAGAGATTCGGCGCCAGCCGGTAGTCGATGCCGATGCCAAGATAGGCGTAGGACATGCCGTAACCCACGCCCCAGCTTTCGTAGTTTTCAGCTTGCGCCGGGGTGGTTGTCATCATTGTGGCAAGCAGGATTGCCGTGCACATCATCGGGGTAAGTTTCATGCCGCGTCATTGTCCTGAATAGGGTCTGCTAAATCGGGTTGTGGTAACAAAAGTCTAGCATGCGACAAACGTTTAAAGGTGTCGCTGCGAAGACCGATACCGATTTGAGCGGGTGCGTCTGCCGAACGGGTGGATTGCACATCCTGGCAGCCTGTCGGACTTAGGATGCCGGGGCATTGCTAATGAATCGCAGGCGGCGGGACTCATTTTGAAGATCAATAATCTGTCTGCATTCTTTCGCTTCGGTGTACGACAGAAAATCGTACTGGTGCTGCTGAGCGTATTGGTGCTTGCGCTGGGCGCCAACGGTATTCTGACGGCGCGTCAGCAGCGCCAGGATCTGTTGCAGGAAATCAAGCAGCGCGGCGAAGACATTTCGCGTTTTGCATCGCAGTCGGTGGCCTCCAAAGTGGTGGGTTATGACTACCACGGCATTCAATTGTTACTCGACGAAATTATTCGTTCCAAAGACATTCTGTATGCGCGCGTGCGCAGCAAGAAGGGCAATACCATGGCGGAAGCCGGAGTGACACCGTCCGGCGACGCAGGCTGGGTGATGTTCGACCGGGAGATCGTCTTCGACGGTGACGTGATCGGACATTTGAACATCGGTCTGGACACCGCGCGCATCGCGCAGCAATTGTACAACCAGCAATACACCATGATCTGGCGCGAAGCGCTGTTAATTATTTTCATCGCCATCGGTGAATTTTTCGCGCTGTCCTACATTATCGTGCGGCCGATGTCGATTATTTCCAGCTCGCTCAACAACACCGTGGATGAGAGTGGGAGTATCCGGACGCAGGTCATCCCGATCCATTCGCGCGATGAATTCGGCATGCTCGCAACGCAGTTCAACAGCATGCGTGCGCAGCTCAATGAAATTCATGCGCGTCTGCAATCGAAAATCGAGCTGGGTGATGCCAAGTTGCGTGAAACCAATTCGCAACTGGTGAGTCAGTCCGATGAGTTGCGGCGCATGAACGATGAGTTGAAGCGTTTATCGATTACCGATCCGCTCACCGGGTTGTATAACCGCCGTCAGTTCGAGCGGTTGATCGACGCCGAGGTATTGATGTCGCAACGTCACGGCGAGGATAACAGCATCCTTCTGGTTGACGTGGATCACTTTAAAAAAATCAATGATCGATACGGCCACAAGATGGGTGACACGGTATTGCGCCGTCTGGCCAAGTTGCTGACGGAAAATCTGCGCGGCACCGATATGGTATGCCGCATCGGCGGCGAAGAATTTGTCGCTATTTGTCGTCGCGCCAAAATCGAAGACGCCATCGCGATCAGTGAAAAATTGTGCCGCACCATTGAAAATTTTTCATTCAACCTCGGTATGGAGCGTATTGCGGTCACGGTGAGTATCGGCGCCGCCACCATCCCCAACGAATTCGGCAAGAACTCGGTAGAAGATTTTTTTCATTGTGCCGATACAGCGCTGTACTACAGCAAAGAGCATGGTCGTAATCGGGTCACACACTATGCGCAGATCGCGACCCAGATTGATTCAAGGTCGCAGGCACGGGTTTCGGGAGAAAATACATGAACGCAATGCGCGGATTATTTTTGATGGGTGCAGGTATGTTAACGGCGCTGGGCACGTTGTCGATTCCGGTGCGCGCCGCCGACGCACCCGAACTGAAGTTCGGATCGGTGGCGATGGATATCCCCGCCGAAATGCATCGCCGCCTGAAGCCGCTGACCCGGTATTTGAGCGACGCGTTGGGGCGGCCGGTGACCTTGCAGCTTTCGCCCGATATGCCCACGGCGATAAAAGAAATCTCGACCAATAACGTCGATTTGTCCTACCTGACCCCGGTCGCCTATTTAAAAGCCAGGAAAAACGGCAACGTGCAGTTGGTGGTCGGAACAGTAACCCAGAAAATGGCAACGCTTCAGCTCATGATCGCGGTTAAAGACAATAGTCCGATTAAAACGGTGCAGGATCTGGCCGGAAAAACCTTCGCCTTCGGTGATGCCGCCGCCATTTTACAGCGCGCCGTCGTGGTCGGCGCAGGCATGCCGCTGGAAAAACTCGGCGAGTATAAATTCATTGGCCACTACGACAACATCGCGCGCGGCGTATTGAGCGGTGACTTCGACGCGGGGGTGGTGAAAGATACCACCGCAATCAAATTCAAGCCGCAGGGTTTGCGCGTGATCTACAGTTCAGCCCCGCTGCCGCCGTACAACATAGTGGCATCGGGCAACGTGGATCCCGCGCTAGTGGAGAAAGTTCGTGCGGTGTTTCTGAAACTGGATGTGTCAATACCGGAACACAAGACGGTGATCGAAGCGCTCGATCCCAGTTACGATGGTTTCGTGGCGGTCACCGATCAGGAATATGACGTCATCCGCAATCTGGTGAAGCCCTTCGAAAAATAGTTCCGGATTTTATCGCAGCGTTGCTTCAGCCGGTAGCGGCGCGTCATGCGCACAATGATAGAACACGCTGATGGCGTAATTATGCGGCGAGCTTTTCCACAGGTAGCCACCCCACACGACGATCAGGATATTGTCGAGATACTGCACTTGTTCCGGCGTGGCATCCAGGCTGCGATAGGTATAGGTCAGTGCATGTTCGGCGGGCACGCCCAGACGGGCATTGATTACCGAGTCGAAACCAATCATCGCCTTCGAGTAGCAATCGCGGATTTCATCCGAGATTTCGGGAAACTCGTAGGCCTGCGCAGGCAGTGTGAACGGCAGGATCAGTAACCAGGGCGAGAGCTTCTGCGTAAATGTCATAACACGCCTCCGGCGCCAGGCGCCTGTCGGGTTGCACTGTAACCCTCCGCCACTGCGAGGCTTGTGATTGCGCCTCTTGTATGATCCGACAACAAAGCTGCAATAAAATTTCCAAGTGAATGCGTATATCCATGTGCGCGTTTTACTTGGGATTGCCAAATCACTGCAATTGATAGGAGCTCGGCGACAGCAAAATTGGCGCTGACCTCCACGTCAATAGTCTGTGCGATTTCCGTTCCACCCGGAGATGCGGAACGCCTGCGGGTACCGTTACAGGTTAATCAGAGAGTGGTTCACGGCGAGCATGAACGGCAGATTTTATGGTTTTTCTTCAAGGGCATTTCTGGATGGGAAAATACCAATGACAGGCCGCACGGCGGTGGCGTCCACTGGCGTGTCCATCGCGACCGACGCCCAAGGCAAGGTATCGTCGTCCGTGTCGATGACATCAGGGGCGTCAGCTTGCGCGCGGAGTCCTTTAAAGTCCCACAGGTCGCGATCCATCAGTTGGCTGAGCTGCACATTGCCCAGCGCGCTGAGCATGTTACTGGGAATTTTGGGGTTCTCCCTGGCCAGATCGGCGATCAATTGCTTCACGCGCTTGCGCGTCATGTTTTCCTGCGAGCCGCACAGGGTGCAGGGGATGATTGGGTAATTTTGTTCCTTCAGGTAGGTGATGATGTCTCGTTCTTGACAATAAGCCAGTGGGCGGATCAGCACATGTTGCTTGCTGTCGGTCAATAATTTGGGCGGCATCGAGCGAATCACACCGTTGTATAAAATTGACATCAGCATGCTTTGAATCAGGTCGTCGCGATGGTGCCCGAGCGCGATTTTATTGAAACCATGTTCGCGCGCGTAGCGATAGATGTTGCCGCGTCGCAGCCGCGAGCACAGCGAGCAATAGGTTTTGCCCTCGGGAATTTTCTCCTTCACGATGGAGTAGGTGTCGCGGCGCTCGATGGCGTAGGGATAGTTGTTGTCTTCGAGCCAGGCGCGCAGCGCGGCATCGTCCCAACCCGGCTGGGCCTGGTCGAGCGTGAACGAAAAAACTTCAAATTTGTGGCGGGACTTGACTTTAAGCAGGTGCAGCAAGCGCAGTAAAGTGTACGAGTCTTTGCCGCCGGACAGGCACACCATCACCCGGTCGCCGGTTTCGATCATATTGAAGTCTGCGATTGCTTTGCCGACGTAGTGGAGTAACTTCTTTTCAACAGTGGACAACGGGATCACTCCTAAAATGATAAACACGACCGGCGTGCGTCGCCGCACGCGAACCGCTATTTTGGTTAATTACGGTGTCAATTACCAATGATCATGCAACGTAAAGCAAAAAACCGGACTCTTCCCAGCGCTTTTCAAAG
The DNA here is from genome assembly GCA_031421535.1 of Gammaproteobacteria bacterium. Taxonomy (GTDB): domain Bacteria; phylum Pseudomonadota; class Gammaproteobacteria; order SG8-11; family SG8-11; genus UBA6921. The sequence goes on along the minus strand of JANOOV010000270.1, from coordinate 4,120 downwards.
GGGTGGAGTTGTCGCGGCACTGGTGGTTTTGAGCATGCTGCTGGGAAGTTGCGCGCGGGTTGTCGCGCCGGAGCAGCCCGCGCGCCCGGCAAGTGTTAAAGAAGTAACAGCTCCGTCCACGCCTGTGATCGTTACCGACTCCGCGCCCATGTTGATACTCGCACCCAATGTACCGACCTTCGATACCTGGCTTGCGGAATTTCACGGCGAGGCGCTCGCTGCGGGAATCCGCGCCGTGACTCTGGACGCGGCATTCAGTGGATTAAAACCCATCGAACGCGTCATTGAACTGGATCGCCAGCAGCCGGAATCGGTGCTGACCTTTGAAGAATATCTGGCGCGCGTGGTGCCCGAACGGCGTGTTGCGGCCGGTCGCGAAAAATTTGCCCAGCAGCGTGAACTGCTCAACAAGGTCAGCGAGCAGTTCAATGTTCCGGCACGTTTCATTGTTGCGTTGTGGGGGGTTGAAACCGACTACGGGCGCCTGGGCGGTAATTTTTCCGTCGTGGCGGCGTTGGCCACCTTAGCCTACGAGGGTCGGCGCGCCGCACTGTTCCGCAAAGAATTACTCGAAGCCTTGCGCATTCTCGACAGCGGTGACGTCGCGCTGAACGACTTGCGTGGATCATGGGCGGGGGCGATGGGACAGACGCAATTCATGCCGTCCACGTATCGCAATTATGCGGTGGATTTCAACGGCGACGGCAAGCGCGATCCGTGGAATCAACCCGCCGACGTGTTTGCGTCGGCGGCCAATTATCTTGCGAAAATCGGCTGGGTAAAGGGCGAGACCTGGGGCCGCGAGGTGCGCGTGCCTGACAATTTAGACCGTCAATGGTTTGGACTGGAGCAGCGCAAGTCGCTCGCCGAATGGCAGGCCTTGGGTGTACGTCGCAAAGACGGCGCTGATCTGGCGGCGCTTCCCATGAGCGCGTCTCTGGTGCAACCCAGCGGGCCGACCGGCCGCGCATTTCTGGTGTACGACAACTTCCGCGTGCTGATGCAGTGGAATCGCTCGACCTATTTCGGCGTCGCCGTGGGGCAGCTTGCCGATGCGTTAGAGGGTGGCGAAAATTAGCGCGGCATTTTGTTTGTAACTGACCCCCTCTGCACATTTGTACGTCTATACTTTTTGCTGCGATCAGCAGATCCCTGCAAAAAAGTCAGCAAGAGGATAGGCGGCCTGTGAGTCTTTTCCAGCAACGAGAAGCAATCTGATGCGTTGGTTCGTGGCGCCGCTCTCCCTGCGTTTCAAGCTGGTATTTGCCAGCGTGATCGTGGAATTGATCATGCTGAGCCTGCTGGTGGCCAACAGCGTACGCCTGATTGAGAGCTCGTTGCTGGATTTGGCAAAGGTGCGCTTCCGCGAGGTTGATCTGCTGCTCAATGCGGCGCTGGCCGGGCCGTTGGTGCAGCGCGACTATGCCACCTTGCAGGAAATTCTGGACGGCAGCCGCAGTGCGGACGGGTATCTGTATCTCGCACTGTTCGACGATACGGGGCGGATGACGGTGGTCAGCGGTTGGGATCGTGACCAGCCGTTGCCCGCCGTAGAGAGTGATATGGCGGTGATCGGTGACAGCACACGCGACCGTTTCGATGGCAGCATGCCCATCGAAATCGGCGGCCGCAGATATGGCACCTTGCGCTATGGTGTATCGACGCAGTTTCTGTCGCGCGCCAAATCCCACCTGTTAAATCAGAGCCTGTTGATCGCCGGGTTCGAGATTGTGCTGTCGCTGGGCATGCTGACCCTGCTCGGCATCTGGCTGACGCGCCATCTGGCGGAATTGACGCGTGCCAGTAATCAATTGGCGGCCGGAAATATCGACGTCCATCTGCCGGTGCGAAGCCGCGATGAAGTGGGGCAACTGACCCACACGTTCAACACCATGGCGCAGGTGATCCGCACGCGCATTGAGGAGCTGAGCCGCAATGAGGCCAAGTTTCACGCGATTGCCGATTACACGTTCAACTGGGAAACCTGGTACGGGCCGGATCACCGCCTGGTCTGGGTGAATCCGTCCGTGGAGCGCATGACCGGTTACAGTGTGGCGGAATGTCTGGCGATGGACGACTTCCCGTTTTCCATGGTGCTGGATGCGGATCGTAGTGCCGCCGTGCGTGACTATTGCATCGGCATACACGGCAGCACCGGCACCGCGCAATTCCGTGTCCGGCAGAAGAACGGTGCGGTGTTCTGGGCGCAGGCCGGATGGCAGCCGATTTACGATCAACAGCAGCAGTACCTGGGCATCCGCTCCAGCATCCGTGACATCACGGAGCGCATGAATGCGGAGCTGGCCTTGCAGCACAATATCAGCGAGCTGAAAAATTCCGAGGAACAGCAGAAGCGCTTGCTGGCGTTGTCGCAGCAGGAACAGGCGCGCATGACGTCGCTGCTGGCGGCGATGAAGCTGGGTATTTTATTCGAGAACGCGGACAGCCGTGTTGCGTATTACAACCCGGCGTTTCTGCATACATGGATGATTGACGAGTCTATCGATCTTTCCGGACAGCCCACCCGGGAGGTATTGAAATTTTCCCCAAATGTCCTGGCGCGGCCAGATCATTTCTCGCGAAATATCCTTCAGGTGCCGGGCACGCACGATATCAGCGAGCAGTTTGAAATCGTGATGGCGGACGGTTGCGTGGTCACACAGTTGTGCTATCCGGTGCGCGATGCCGAAGGGCGCTTTCTCGGGCGGTTGTGGATTTACGAAGACGTGACCCGTGAACGCCAGACCGCCGAGCAGTTGATCTACCTCGCCGAGCGCGATTCGCTCACCGGCCTGTTCAACCGTCGCCGCTTTCAGGACGAGCTGGCGCGCGCGCTGGAGAGTATGACGCGGCGTAAAACACACGGTGCGTTATTGTTCTTTGACCTCGACGAGTTCAAATATATCAATGATACCTACGGCCACCGCGCCGGTGACGCGATGCTGATCCGCGTGGCGAGTGAAGTGGGCGCGTTGACGCGGCACACCGAGCTGCTGAGCCGCCTGGGTGGCGACGAATTTGCGGTGTTGTTGCCCGATGCCCAACAAAAGGAAGCGGAAATGCTTGCGGAGCGCATTATCCGTTCAGTCGCGCAGATTCCATTCCGTTTTGAGGGCCGCAACCTGCGCCTGACCACCAGTGTGGGCATCGCGCTTTATCCGCAGCACGCGACCGAGCAGGAGGAGTTGATCGCCCATGCCGATGCCGCCATGTACCAAGCCAAGGAAGCGGGCAAGAATGCGTGGCGCGTCTATCGTCACGACCTGGACACCTCGCGTGAGATGGTCGAGCGTCTGTCGTGGAACAATCGCATCGCGCAAGCGCTGGACAAGGAATTGTTGCGCTTGCACTACCAGGGGGTATACGACGCGCACAGCGCGCAACTCGTACATGTCGAAGTGCTGGTGCGCATGCTTGACGAGGAGTTGTCGGACGCCTTGATCATGCCCGGCCGTTTCATCGCCATCGCGGAAAAGACCGGGCAGATTCTCGAAATTGATCGCTGGGTGATTCGTAACAGTATCGCCATGCTGGCGCAGCGTGGGGAATTTCCGTCGGTGCCCATATCGGTGAATATCTCCGGTCGCTCTTTCGACGACCCGTCGTTGCCGCAATACATCTCTGAGCAGTTGAAACACTATGGCGTGACGCCGGATCAACTGGTAGTAGAGCTGACGGAAACCGCCGCTATTTCAGATCTGCACGACGCGCAACGCTTTATCGAATCCTTGCAGCGTGCGGGCTGCAAGGTGTGTCTGGACGATTTCGGCGCCGGATTTTCCTCATTTACCTACCTCAAACACTTGAAGGCCGACATCCTGAAAATCGATGGGCTGTTTATTCGTGACCTGCCCAATGATCACGACAACCAGATTTTCGTGAAGGCGATCGTGGATGTCGCACGTGGGCTGCACAAGCGCACAGTCGCCGAATTTGTCGAGGATGCGTCCACGCTGGAAATGCTACAAACCTTTGGTGTGGACATGGTGCAGGGTTATCACCTGAATATGCCCAGCGCCAATCCGCCGCCAATGAATTTCAGACTGGCAACCCGAGGGTGACGGTATGCAATTTCTGATGCTCATGGGGTTGTGGTTTGGTTCGGTGGTAGCGCACGCGG
>JANOOV010000269.1:0-2173 GCA_031421535.1 Gammaproteobacteria bacterium | reverse complement strand
TTATCCGCGTCACTGAACTCGATTCGAATCATGCAATGGCAGCCTCAGTCCATGGATTGATATCGAATGTTATAATAGACAATTCATGTGATTTCTAGGCGTGTTCGGTATACTACTCAGTAGTTGCTGTTGCTACTGCGGTCTCCTGATACGCGTCTTCCGGTCGGTGGCGACGACAAAACACTGGTGCCAAGTTTTGACTTCTTCCGTCTCAAATAACTGGCGCACATGCTCAATGAGCTTGCTGCGTGACGGCTGATCGAGGCGCACCAGCAGGAGCCCATCATGAGGGAAAGTGGACGCTGCTATTTTCTCACGTGGCCGCCTGCTTCAAATCAGCAGGTAACGCGGAACCTGCACCGGTTCCGCAATTTTTCTACGCCGCGATGATGTGTTTTTCTATCGGAAGTATTGGTGAGGGTGAGTTCTTGATAAGATACATACGTCAGTCGGTGCGCATCCGTGCCAGCAATTCTGCGAACAGCGATGCTGAAATCACAGTCACGTCATCGTACGTCGCTTGGTTGAAATCTTTGTCGCCCGTGACCAGGAAATCCACGGGTGGACGGGTGGCAGCAAGTTCGATGAAGACGCGATCTTTTTCGTCGCGGATACGCGAACTTGCTTTTTTTGGGGTGGCGATCTCGGCGACAGTGTGCAGTTGGGAAAGAAGCTGGAACGGGGTCAGTTTCGCGCGCCGGAAATAACGTTGAAGCTGCGGTCGGTGCAGAACATCTTCCAGTTCCGCGAAAGTCGCGGGACTCATCACTGGAATGATGTCGCCACGCAGGATTGCGTCGATGATTTTGCTGGGCGGACCCGACGGCGAAATGAGTCCGGATACCAATACGTTGGTGTCAATGATCGCGCGCACGGTCAGCTCGGACTTCACGTACCAGTGCGCTGACCATTTCGTTGTCGAGCACGCCAATCTCACTGCCCGCCTTGCGAAGCTTTCGGACCATGGCGGTAAGTTGCTTGCGTGCGGTTTCGCGCGCTTTGGATTCGATCAGAACGGTATTCCGGCTGCGGCGTACGTGAACTTCATCGCCGATTTTTTTCAGCCAGTCGGCCGGTATCAACAGTCCATTCTTCGTCAGGCGTGCCTTACTCATTTTGGAAGCTCCAATGGTGTTAGCCAAAACTTTAACGTATCACGGTATTACGGTCTAGCAACGTTCCACCGGACAAGACGGTAAACGCGATCAAGGTGGCATCGGTCTATTCGAGTGTGCGTGGTTTCCAAAACCTACGGCAATTTTAGCACTCGCTCGCCGCGCCAAACCCGCACAACCGAGACTCGGTTGGAGTCACGACGGTAAACAATTCTAAACGGCAGATAAATGATTTCGCGCAGATTCGGTGTGTCGAATTCCGGGACGACACGGCCAAGGTCAGGGTGAGTGCGCAGCATTTCGATCCGCCGGATCAGGTCGGTGATGATGCCGATGCCGGCAGCGCCTTGCTCGGTATAGTAGGCGGCGATACTGCTTAAGTCCGCCAGCGCGGACTCGGATAGGCTGACTTTCATAAGCCGCTATTTAATTCCAAGTTTCTTCTTTGCTTCGGCGAGCGTGACTTCGCGCCCGGCTTCGACATCCGCCAAGCCCTGGACTATCGCGCGCATGAAACGTATTTCTTCTTCTTTGTGTTCGTAATCGCCGAGCGCTTGGATAACCGCGACACCTCTCCCGCGGCTGGTCAGCAGCGTGGGGCGGTGGGCCTCGTTAACGTTGCGCACGATCCGCCCGGGATTAGCTTTCATATCTGACAACGGAACGACATCTTGCGAGAACTTCGTGGCCATTTCTTGTGGTCCTCAAAATGAGTCTGTTAATAGGTTAAATAATAGCATCAGTTAACGGGCCTTTTGAGACATCCAATTCACCTTTGTAACAAAGACGGGGTTTGGTGGGGTAGTGTTCTGGTTTATTTCCGCGCCCACCTGCGTTCTAAGAAACGCGGCGCACGCATTTACGCCGAAGTCATCGGCTTTGGCATGAGCGGCGACGCTTACCACATGACTTCACCGGCGGAAGGCGGCGGCGGCGCGCGCCGTTGCATGGAAGCCGCGCTACGCAATGCCCACCTCAATGCCGAACAGATTCAGTACATCAACGCCCACGGCACCTCGACTCCGCAGGGAGACGCCGCTGAAACCCAAGCGGTAAAA
>JANOOV010000268.1:0-3249 GCA_031421535.1 Gammaproteobacteria bacterium | reverse complement strand
ATCCCAACGCTGTGCATGGGCGCCACATTTCCGGTGATGGCGTCGATTCTGATTCGCCGCCACGGCGAAATCGGCCTGGGCATGAGTCAGCTCTATAGCGTCAATACCGCTGGCGCCGTTTTGGGTGCCGCACTGACCGGTTTTTTATTTATTCCCCACTGGGGCCTGGACGGAGCGATCTACATCGCCTTTGCGCTGAACATGGCAATCGTCGTCGTGGCGCTGTACGTCAATCGTTCCTGGACTCTACCGGCTATTGAATCGGCGCCGGTTGCAAGACCAGCCCAGGCTGTGCCCGAGGACGACAGGGCCTATCGCTTACGTGCCTTGATTGTGCTGGCCGCAACTGGGTTTGTGTCGATCGCAACTCAAGTGGGTTGGACCAAGTATCTGGCCATTTTTACCGGCACCACCATTTATGGATTCGCCGCCATCTTGACGGTGTTCTTGAGCGGCATCGCCGCCGGTTCCTGGGCGATTCGCACGCATCTTGAAAAGATCCGCGCACCGCAACTGTGGATGGCCATTGGTCTGCTGTTACTGGGTGCGTCATTAATCGCGACGCGCGTGGGCTTTAGCATGCTCCCGCCGGTTTACGAAATGGTCAACCGCCTCGACAGCGCGCCGGTGCTGCAGCACCTGACGAAATATGCCATCTTGTTTGCGCTGTTGTTTATCCCCACCTTTCTATTGGGGGCGCTGTTTCCGCTCAATCTCAAGTTGTATTGCGGCACCTTAATGGCAGTGCGTACGCGTATCGGCAAGGCCTACTCGATTAATACCGTGGCCAGCATTTTTGGCGCCATCTTCGCCGGGTTCTGGTTCATCCCCCGCTACGGGACGGACCATCTTTTGACGCTCATGGCAGTGGCGATCCTGCTTCTCGCACTGATGTTTTTGCCCACGCTCCGGAGACCTGCGTTGCGCTTCGCCTTGCTTGGGTCTGTGGTGGCCGTCCTCCTTAGCGCTTGGCTGGCACCACATTTGAGTTATCGGGCGCTCATATCGTCGGTGAACTACCAGTGGGATGTCGAAGCGCAAAAGGGCAAAAAGCCTACGTTCCTGTTTCTTGAAGAGGGCAAGGCCGGCGTCATCAGTCTCGTTACCTACGACAATACCATTGCACAATTGCAGACCAACGGCCTGAAGGAATCGTTGATCCACATGCACGACCCGAACCAGGCAACGCTTATTGAAACGCTGCTGGGACTCGTGCCCTATATGTTGCATGAAAATCCGAAATCGGCGTTTGTCGTCGGTTTCGGCGGGGGCATCACCACACGCGCCTTGACGCTTACCGACCTGGAGTCGATCCACGTGGTCGAGCTCGAACCGGCGGTGGTGGAAGCGGACCGACATGTCGCCAGCGGGGAAATCCCGGCATTGCGCGACCCGCGCGTGCATCTGGACTTCAACGACGCACGTAACAGCTTGCTGGTGGAGCCAACCCGTTACGATTTGATTGCCGCGCAACCTTCGCACCCATGGCTGGCCGGCGCCGCCAACGTGTTCACGTTGCAGTTCTGGCAGATCGTCAAATCACGTCTAAACGACAACGGCATATTCGGACAGTGGGTCAATCTCTTTAAAATGGATGCGACCACGCTGCGCTCGCTGTTTCAGGCGTTCTATCAAGTATTTCCACACGGCATGAGCTTCGCCAATCTCAATACCGGTGACCTCGTGTTGATTGGCTCGAAGCAGCCGCTGACATTCGATTATGACCGGATGACGCATATCCTGGCGCAGCCAAAGATCCGGGCCACTCTCGGCACGCATGAAATTCTCACGCCGGCGGACCTGCTCTGGTACTTCGCGCTGTCGCGCGACGAAGCGCTGGTTGCCGCCGGTAACGCCCGGCCGAACACCGACACCAATATTATTTCCGAGGTGCGCTTATCGGCGCTGAGCGCGCAGCCCCGCGGCGATGAAGACCCCTATGCGTTTTTACGCGGCCATTTTCATTTGGATTTGATTCCCTATCTGGGCAGTAACGCCGCGGACCGGCTCTATGCCCAGGCGGATCGTTATTTTTTCTGGAACGATACGATTCTGGCCGAGAAGGCCGCACAACAACTGACCAAAATTGACCCGGTTCGCGGGCGCGGCGTCGATTACGAACGCGCTTGGCGGGCACAGGATTTTGCACACGCCGCAGCCCTCTATGCCCAACACCAGGAGTGGCCCGACCGTACCCACCGGCAACATGCGAAAATGTTGATCCAGCAAGGTCATTTCGGTGCGGCACGCAAATCGCTACAGAGAATTAAGAATCCAGTCGTGCGTAAGGCTGCTCACGCAGAGCTACTACCCAGAACAAATGATTGAAACCTTCTAGCTTCGTTGGTGGGCGAGCGCGGCGCGGTAACCGGCATGATGCGCGGATAGTTCGGCATGAGTGCCGATATCGGCACTGCCGTTGCCATTCAGATACACAATGCGGTCAACGCCCTGCAGGGTGGAATAACGATGTGCAATCACGAGGGTAGTACGGCCGCGACGCACAAAGGCTAAGGCTTGCTGCAAGGCCATTTCTGCTTGCGCGTCGAGTGCCGACGTGGCTTCATCGAAAATCAGTAAGGAAGACTTCTTCATTAGGACCTGGGCGATTGCCAGCCGCTGTCTTTGTCCGCTGGATAAGCGTGCGCCTTGCGCGCCCAGCAGGGTATCGTAGCCTTGAGGAAGCTGGAGGATGAACTCGTGCGCCTGCGCATGACGGGCGGCGGCAATTATTTCCGCTTCACTCGCCGCAGCGTTCGCTAGCAGCAGGTTGGCACGCACGCTGTCGTCGAGCAAGAACGGTTCTTGCCACACCACCGCCAGGTGCGCGCGCAGCGAGGCCACACTCAAATCACGCAAATCATGACCATCCAGATAAATCGCGCCCTGAGTAGGATCGTAAAAGCGCAACAACATACGTGCGAGCGTCGATTTGCCCGAGCCGCTCGCCCCCACCAAACCAATAAATTCGCCCGCGCGAATATCGAGATTGAAGCCACTGAGCATGGGCGGAGCACCGGGATAGGCGAAGCCGACGTCCGCGAAGCGCACCTCGCCCGCCACCTCGACCAGGGTGCGCGCCGGTACACGCTCGCGTACCACCGGCACGCTGTCCAGAATCTCGGCCACGCGCACGGCGGCGGCCGCGCGAATTTGCGATTCAACCGGAATATTGGCCAGGCCTTGCAGCGGGCGGGCGAGATAACCGGTATACAAAAGAAAGTTGATCAACCCGCCGAGGGTCAAGGC
>JANOOV010000267.1:0-9611 GCA_031421535.1 Gammaproteobacteria bacterium | reverse complement strand
GCCGCGCAAGCGTTGCTACGTGCCAAGAGCACCGGGCGCAATCGGATTGTGAGCGACTGATTCTGACAAGGTTGTCGGGAGTTCGAATCTCTGCGAATGGCGCCAATCAAAAAGGCCCACCGAAAACGGTGAGCCTTTTTGATTGGTATAGTGCGCCCGGAGAGATTCGAACTCCCGACCAATCGGTTCGAAGCCGATTACTCTATCCAACTGAGCTACGGGCGCATTGCTGGGCCGCATTATCGGTAAACTGGCGCACCCGGTCAAACCGCAACGCAGATCGCACAAAATATCATGTGGAGTTTTCGTAACTTTCGTCGCGCGCGGGTGCTTAAGCGCGCGCAGCTTGCGGATGATACTTGGCAGAGTGCTTTGGCGCGGGTGCCGTTGACGCGTGGTTTCAGCGCCGATGAATACCGCCGCTTGCGCGAGCTGGTGATTTTGTTTTTGCACGAAAAATCCATCGAAGTGGTCGGTGCGGTGAGTCTGGATGAGGTCATGCGCCTGGTCATTGCCATTCAGGCCTGTGTACCGGTATTGAATCTGGGTCTGGACTGCTACGCGGGTTGGCATGCGGTGATTGTCTATCCACGGCAGTTTCGTCCCCGGCACGAATATGTGGATGACGCTAACGTGGTGCATATCGACGACGACTGGAAAATGGGCGAGTCGTGGGAACGCGGGCCGGTGATCCTGTCGTGGGAGGATGTGCAAAACTCCGGCGCGGGCGACGGTTTCAATTTAGTGATCCACGAATTTGCCCACAAGCTTGACATGCTCGACGGCGCAGCCAACGGCGCGCCGCCGATGCACGCCAACATGAGTCTTGCGGTATGGTCTGGCGTCTTCACTACGGCTTATGCTGCTTTTTGCGCGCGCGTCGATCACGGCGAGGAGGTCGGCATTGATCCTTACGCGGCAGAAAGTCCGGCGGAATTTTTTGCGGTGTTGAGTGAAGCGTTTTTTGAAATTCCACACCGGGTGCAGCAAACCTTTCCTCCGGTGTACGAACAGCTTGCGTTGTTTTATCGGCAGGATCCGGCCCGCAGGTTTGGCGCCGATGTTTCCACGTGAGAAACACATGCTAAATATGAGTCGATCATGCGAACACTACTAAATGGCCTGATTTTTACCGCACTTGCCGCCGCGTCCGGAATATCCCCGGCGGGTGAGTTCGAGACGGCGCAAAAATTCTATAGCCAGGGGGATTATCAGCGCGCGCTCGATCTGTGGACGCCCTTGGCCCAGCGCGGCGACGAGCGTGCACAGAATGCCGTGGGCGATATGTATCGGCAGGGCAAAGGCGTGGGTCGCGACTTTTCGCGTGCGCTCCAATGGTACGAACAAAGCGCCGCCAGCGGATTTGCCGAAGCTCTGTACAACCTTGCGCGGCTGCATCGCAGCGGCCAGGGTGTCGAGAAAAACCTGGAGCATGCAGCACAGTTGATGCGTCAGTCGGCGGAAAAAAAATACGCCCCTGCGCAATACAGTCTGGCGGTGATGTACGAGAACGGATGGGGCGTGGTGCGCGATGCGCAGCAGGCGCAAATCTGGTTGCAGCGCGCCGCCGGCAACGGTGAAGTCGCCGCACAGCGCCGTCTGGAAGAGTTGCGTCTGGGCACGGTTGCCGTTGCGCCGACCGCACCGGTCAGTGACCGTGCCGAGGCATTGCGTACCGCTGCGCGCGAGGGGCGCGCCGACACGGTGGCAGCGCTGTTGCAGCAAGGTGTCGCACCCGACGTGGCGGATGCGTACGGAAATACCGCATTGCTGGAGGCGGCACGCAAGGGCTTTGAGCCCATCGTCAGGCAGTTGCTGGCGGCGCGTGCGCAGCCGCAGCTCGCCAACAAACAAGGCGAAACTGCGCTTGCGTTGGCGGCGGCGGCAGGGCACGGCGGTGTGATGCGCGCCTTGCTGGCCACGCGCATGGTGCTCGATCAATCCGATACGTTGAATCGCACGCCGTTGATGTACGCGGTGGGTAAAGGCCAGGAAATTGCGGTGGCCTTGTTGCTGCAACATAAGGCCAATGTCAACGCCAAGGACAAGAACGGTTGGTCGCCGTTGCTGCATGCCATTCAGCCTGGCCCCGCGACGGTGCAATTGCTGTTAAGCGGCGGCGCAGACGTTAATGTGCGCGATGCCGAAGGTGTGCCGCTGATCATGCACGTGGTCATTGCCCGCCGCGCGGATGTATTGCGGGTGCTGGTTACTGCGTCAGCGCTGCAGCTTGATGCCGCCGATAGCGCGGGTCGCACCGCCCTGCACCTTGCCGTCGAGAATAAAGATGCGGAGAGCGTAACAACTCTGTTGGGCGCGCGCGCCCATCTGAACGCGGTGGACAAGCGTGGCTGGACGCCGGTCATGCTTGCGGCGAAGAGCGGTGATGACGCAGTAACCGAGCAACTCCTGCGCGCGCGCGCCAGCGTCAATTTGCAGAATGAATATGGCGACACGCCATTGATGATTGCGGCGGCGGCGGGTCACGCCGGTAGCGTCGCGCAATTGTTACGCTCCGGCGCCACCAAGGAAGCGGCGAACAAGCAAGGCTGGACGGCGTTACATTTTGCCGCCGCCAAAGCGCAATCTGCTTCGGTACAGGCACTGCTCAAGGGCGGCGCATTGGTTAACGCGCGCAACAAACAAAAAGACAGCGCACTGATGCTGGCCGCCGAGCAGGGCGCACTGCCGGTGGCCAAATTGCTGGTTGAAAACGGCGCGGACATCGACGCGCGTAATCAACTTGGCCACAGCGCATGGAGTCTGGCGCAACTTGGAAAATACCCCGAGGTGGCCGCTTGGCTGGTGGTGCGCGGCGCGCACCCGCATGTGTTGGCTGAGGCGCCGCAAATCAAGGTGGAAACCGCGCCCGCGAACGACTCCCTCTATAAAACCTGGACGCCACTCATGGTTGCCGCCTGGGAAGGGCGTGCGCCCGCCGTCGCCGATCTGCTTGCGCAGGGTGCTGACGTGAATGCCATCGAACCTGAAGGCCACAACGCGTTGATGTTCGCCGCGTGGAAAAATCAGTCGGCGATTACTACGCAATTGCTGGCGGCGAAAGCAGCGGTTAACGCCGTGAACAAGCAGGGTATGACCGCGCTGATGTTCGCGGCGCGCGAAGGCCATGCCGCCCTGGTCGCCGCGTTAATGCAGGCCGGTGCGCAGCTGGATGCAGCCGATCCGCAAGGCCGCACCGCATTACTGTACGCAGCGAGCGAAAAGCGGGTGGAAGCGGGGCAGAAATTGTTGCGTGCCGGAGCAAATGTCGCGATGCGCACCAAAACCGGCGCAACAGCGCTCAGCCTCGCGGTTGAATCCGGGTTGACCAGCCTTGTGGATGCGCTGCTCAATCAGGGTGCGGAGCGCGACTGGCGCGATGCGCAGGGGCACGATTTGCTATGGCTCGCCGCGCGTTACGGGCATGCTACTGTCGCCGAGTTGTTGCTTAATGCGGGTCTCGATTTCAACACCACCGGCACCGACAATGAAACCGCCTTGATGGTTGCCGCCCGCGCCAACCGTATCGATGTCGTCAAATTGCTGGTCGCGCGCGGTGCATCCGTCGATGCCAAAAGCCGCGCAGGCAACACCGCCCTGCACCTCGCCGCCGGAGCCGGGCATGCCATTGTCATCACATGGCTCCTCGACCACGGCGCTGATGCCAACGCCGAAAACGAACAGTGGACCACGCCGCTGCTGTTCGCCGCGCAGGGCGGTCATGCCGCTGCGGTTAAAGCATTGCTTGCCAAAGGCGCAAACGCAGACGTGAAAAACAAAACCGGCGACACGCCCATCAGCGCGGCGCGTTCCCGCGCACATGCCACGGTAGTTCAAGCGTTGGAGCAACACGCGGCGGAAAACAAGAGTGGGATATTCGGCCGGTTTCGGTGAAATCCCATCTGCGGTGTGAACACCGTGTCTGTCAGTCAGTCGTGACATCAGAGTCCTTAGCGTTCAAGCTTGGTGAGAGCCTGTTCATGATCTCGCTCAAGGGCGCATTGCGGCGTTAAAATCGAACTCAGAATGCTCACATACTCCATGTATGCTCCGCTTCTTCGTTCGATTTTGCCTTGCACTGCATCCCTTGATCGAAACCATGAACAGGCTCTGAGCGACTTGTCTCTCTAACATGGGTTATCAGTTTTATGTTCTGCAACCGGCCGCATGAATAGCAGCAAACGTCATTGCACGCAGCGTCTGTATTTCTCCGGAATCCAAAAATTGGTGTTTTTGGTTTTCCTGCTGGTGGAGTCGGTTGCCCGGAGTGCGGTTGTTCTGCCGGTCGAGCGGTTGTTGGATTTGGCGAAGAATCAGAATGAGCCCAGTGCCCAATACATGCTGGGAACGCTGTATGTCACCGGGCAGGGAGTCCAGAAAGACGTTGCTACAGGGATAAGTTGGTACCAACAGGCCGCTAACCAGGAGCATATGGATGCGCAATTCGAGCTGGGTAATTTGTATGCGGCAGGAACGGAAGTAACGAAAAACGAAAAGCTGGCGGCGCAGTGGTATCACAAGGCCGCCGGGTTAGGGCATGCCGGGGCACAGCTGACATTAGCCCAATGGTATGCGCTGGGTCGTGGCGTATCGGTGGATCTGCTGAAGTCGGCGAAATGGTATGAAAAAGCAGCCGGGCAAGGCGACCCTGAAATTCAATACACCGTCGGGTTGTTGTACCTGCGCGGTCAGAGCGTCAAGAAAAACGACGCCGTCGCCGCCCAGTGGTTGGGGCGCGCCGCGAGTCAGGGGCATGCTGAAGCGCAATATATTTTTGCGGGACTCAATGCCAGCGGGTCCGGTGTCGCAGCGAATACGGGTACCGCTGTGCAGTGGTATCTGGCGGCGGCAGCGCAGGGGCACGTTGCGGCACAGTATCGTCTTGGCGAGTTGTACATGGCGGGAAGCGGCGTCGACAAGGATTTAAACAAGGCAAGAAAATGGTTCATCCAGGCTGCAGAGAGTGGTAGCGCCGCCGCACAAAATAAACTTGCAGTGATGTATGAGCAAGGCATCGGGGTAGCCATCAACATGCAGAAGGCGGCCGTCTGGCGCCGCAGCGCGGCGGAGTTAGGTGATCGCAACGCACAACTCGCTCTGGGACAAATGTATCGTTCGGGTCGTGGCGTGGCGCTCGACAACGCTGAAGCATTCAAATGGTTGGACCGTGCCGCTCAAGCGGGCGATGCCGAAGCACAGCGGCAACTGGGACGCATGTATGCCGAAGGCACAGGTGTTGCTGAAAATCCGAAGCAGGCCTTGGTGTGGTATCGAAAAGCGGCTGAGCAGGATCATTTTCAAGCTCAGTATGATTTGGGATCAATGTATAACCGCGGGACCGGCATCGAACGGAACGTCGAGGAAGCAAAGAAATGGCTGAAGCGCGCGGCGGACAATGGCATCCTTGCTGCGGGGGCCTTATTAAAGGGTATTGGTGACGCTGGTCAGGCAAGGCAATCGGCGACGCAGCCAGGAAAAGAGGCTCTCGATGCCGCGCCGCATAAGGCGGATGACCCACGTATGGAACCCGCCACTCCAGCGATTAAAGAGGCGTTGCTGGCCGAGCAGCGCAAGCAAGAGGAATCGCTTGCGGTACAGGGTCGGGGGGTTGAGCCGGAGTTGAAAACCCCCGCTGTGGAAAGCACGCAACCGCTCGAAACGCCGCTGCTGCGTGCGCAGCAAGCGGCGCAATCCGGCGATACCGCAGCTCAGTTGCAATTAGCGCGGGCGTATGAACAGGGTGGTCTGGGTGTTGAAAAAAATATCGGCGAGGCGCTTCGTTGGCTGACGCGCGCCGCGCAGCAAGGACATGCGGAGGCGCAATTTGCCTTGGGAGAACGGCATCTCGACGGTGCGGGTGTTAACCGGGACGTGGGAATTGCGTTCCGGTGGTTTGAGCAGGCGGCGCAGCTTGGGCATGTGGAGTCGCAATTCCGTTTGGGGTTGATGTACGACGGCGGGCAAGGTGTTGAGCGCAGCCAGAAGGAAGCGATCAAATGGTTTACTGCCGCCGCCAAACGCGGTCATGTGAAGGCCAGGATACGACTCAGCGGATGTCGCTCATGTTAGGGCTGATTCCATTTCCAATTCAAATCGATACGTCGTTGCCCCGCCTTGCCGTGCTACAGCGCTGTCTGCGGCGGGGCGCCTAGTCTCGTTTTGAATTGAAAATGGAATAATCAAAGGTGATGCGTACGCGTCCGGTGCGGTGAGTTGCGCACGATAGTGTTTAGAGTGAAATGAATGGGGGCAAGGAGGCTATCCAAAATCACGATGAGCTTGAGGGTTGAAACATGAATACAGCAGGTAAAACGCAAAGCATATTTGCGCGGTGCGCAGTAACCGTCATGTTATTGCTGGCGGCCCCCGTGCACGCGATCGACTTTGGTGCGTTCGGCAATGTGCGCTATGTATCGAGCAATGCGGAAATGGCAAGCACCGGATTCATGTTGGGCGGATTTGATTTGTTTGCCACGCAGCAGATCAGTGAGAACACCCGCGCATTTGTGGAATATGTATTCGAAAGCGGCGACGCCGGGATCGTCATCGACTTGGAGCGCTTGTCGGTGCAACACGAGATCAGTGAGAAATTCCGCATTGCCGCAGGACGTTTCCACACGCCGATCGGTTATTGGAACAGCTTTTACCACCACGGGACTTTATTGCAAGACACGACCGGGCGGCCCAATTTTCTGGACTTCGAAGACGGCGACCACGCCATACTGCCGACGCATATTGTCGGCATGATGGTCAGTGGCGATCTTGGCGCGGGGTCATTTCGGGTCGGGTACGATCTTGGGGTGGGCAATGGCGGCTCGATCAATACCGACATTCCTGATAGTGCCGCGCGCGAATTGGAAATGAATAACGTGGGCGATCCGAACAACTCCAAGGCGATTGCCGCGCGCATCAACTTTATGCCGGACGATTCCGGTGTGCATTTCGGATGGTTCACGGTCTACAACAATATCGCCGAATCGGGAGGTGCTTACCAAGGTGTGGCGACCGGCGGCACACTGCTCAAGCAGTCGATTCAGGGTTTCGACTTCAAATATGCAGGCAGTGGCTTCGATGTGCTGGGCGAGTACTACGGTTTCTCCAATGACAACAAAACTGGCAGCGCTAGGAAGTATTCAGCCACGGCTTATTTTGTCCAGACGGGTTACCAATTTATGAAGGCGGTGAAAGCCATCTACCGTTACGAGGATGTTGCGTTTAACATCGACGATGCGTATTTCACCTCGCTGCTGAGCCGCGAGGCTTATCGTCAACATGTGCTCACACTGCGTTTCGATCTGGATGAAAGTAGCGCCATCAAGATCGAGATCATGCGTCATCAAGCCAAGGTTAACTCTGAAGAAGCCCGCAGCGCCGTCGTGCAATGGGATTTCCTGATTCCCTGATCAGGGACGGTTAAGGAGAGCAGTGTCCGGGTTATAGCGCCGCGCTGGGTGCAATTGCGGTGCCGAGCTTTGCCGGTTCGGTGGGCGCGGTTGCAGGCTCGACATTTTTACTTTCGCTCGCCGCCGCCTCGCCGCTTTCGACAGCGCGAGGAGTTTGCTTGGCGGTTTCGTCCAGCTTCGCCTGCATCGCGGTTTTCTCGGTGCTCGCCTGCACCAGACTGGATTCCAGTTTCTTGATATTTTCCTGGGCTTGTGTCAGCTCGGCCTTGAGTTTTTCCGTGTCCGCTACAGATTGCTTGCTGGTTTGGTTCGCGAGTTTTTCAGCCGCATTGGCCAGCGTGACCGACTGCTCAGTCAAAGTAAGATCGCGCACATCCGGGTGGCGCATGGCTTCGGCAATGCGTTGCATGCGCTGTTCGTTTTCAACCACGACTTGCTCGAAATCTTTCGGCTTGACTTGCTTGAGTTTGGCTACTTCTTCGGCGAGCCGGACACTGCGCTGCGCCAGGAAGATGGCTTGACGGCCAAGCTGCGCGACTTGCTCCTGATCGCGCGGGTTGGTGTCGATGAATTTCACGGCGCGATCATAGGCAAGTGACGCTTCGTCGTAGCCCTTGCGAGCGATGTCTTTTGCGTCCTTGTCCTTGGCTTCGGCAAGCAGCGCGGTGGCGCGGCCGAGCACCGTGTCTTTAACGATACGAATTTCCAGTTTGCGCATGTCCTGCATCACGGATGGCGTTTTGCCGCGCGCTTTGTCGGGCTTGCCGTTCTCGATGTATTCCACCAGGTCGGCGATATCCGCCACTGCGTCCTTGTAGCCCGACGGATAGAGCCGGGCGGCGCTCAATTTCTCCAGCATTTTTTTCTGTTCGAGCACGTCCGCCAATTGTGCCTGCACCGTGCCCTTGTTCGCCGTGCCGGATCGATACATTTGATCCATGCTCCTGACCAGGTTGACGAGCTGCTGCTTGTCGGCACCGGGCTTGTTGCCCAGCGCCTTCATTTCTTTCAACTGCTCCTCTAATCGCTTCAGGGTTCCTGGTGCGAAAAAAGAGAATTCCGCCGTGAGGGATTTTTGTAAGACGGCTTCGGCATCTGCGACCAGTTGTGCCGGTGTGGCCTGCGCGTACTGCGCATTTTCTTCGGCGCTCAGCGGTGCCGCAGCCTGCGGGCGCGCATTGGAAAAACAACCCGTGATCGACGTGACCAAGAGAAGTACCAAGCCGAATTTTGTCGTGACCATGATGCTCACCCTCCGCTGCGGATTGCGCATGCGACGGGCGGACCGCCCGCATCACATTGCGCCGATACTTTGTATCGTCCGGGGTGCTGATATCTTTGAGCAGGGTAGTAATCATCGTGCGCGATGGTTTGATTGCGAGGCCTTGGCTGCGATCAGATAAGCGCATCTCGCCGGCACTGGGTTTCAGTCGATGGATCTTGAATTTAACCGGACAGCAGCGGAGAAATATTCAGTCGACCACCGCCGCCTCCAGCTTGGCGTGGCGGTGCTTGTGTTCGGCCATGCCTTTGGCCAAGGCGGTGAGGATGGTTGCGGCCCCCACGAGCAGCGCCAGCACCAGCGTGGCCGTGCTTAATCCGTCCAGCACGGTACGCGTGGTGGGTGCCAACGGCGCGATCACGTCAAGGTTCGCCAGATACACCGGCAATTTGAATACGCGGCTGAACAGTACGATCACCATAATGAGCCCCATGACGAGCTTGACGGTGTGTTCTTTCACATAGGTGGTGCCGATGGCGCCGATCTGGATGCCGAACAAGGAACCGGCGAGAATAATCATCGCCAGACGGATGTCGACAAAGCCGTCCCAGGCGTATAAGAGGCTGCCGCCCAAACCCATCACGAACGCCACCACCAGCTCGGTGGCCGAGGCCATCAGTGCCGGTGCGCCCAACACGTACATCATCGCGGGCACGCCGATAAAACCGCCCACGGCGATACTGGCCGCCAGCATCCCGGTGCAGAATCCAAGCGGGGCCACGAACAGCCACGATACCTTGGCCTTGAGTGAGGGAAAGTAAACCATGGTGCCGGGAATATGGACCGACTGTACCCAGCGCGCCAAGCGCGTGATTTTATGTTCAACGCCGGTGCCGCGCCGCATGCGAATCGCATCGCGCAGGACGAAGCTGCCGACGATGGCGAGCACCACGACGAACACGATCGACACATACAGGTCGGTCCCG
>JANOOV010000266.1:0-4457 GCA_031421535.1 Gammaproteobacteria bacterium | reverse complement strand
GCGCACGACCTTGCCGATGTACCCCGAACTGGCGGTGCGTGAATTGGTGGCGAATGCGCTTATTCACCAGGATTTTTTCATCACCGGCAGCGGCCCGATGGTGGAAATTTTCGATGACCGTATGGAGATCAGCAATCCCGGCATTCCCTTGGTGAGCACGGAACGGTTTTTGGATTCGCCGCCGCGTTCGCGTAATGAAGCGCTAGCTTCATTCATGCGGCGCATTGGTGTTTGTGAGGAACGCGGCAGCGGAGTGGACAAGGTCGTGTTTCAAACCGAGCTATACCAACTTCCCGCGCCTGCTTTCGAGGTGGCTGGGGAAAACACGCGCGCGATTTTATTTGCACACCGGCGTTTGACCAAGATGGGCAAGGCCGACCGCGTTAGGGCGTGCTACCTGCATGCCTGCCTTCGCTACGTGAAGCGCGATTACATGACGAACCCGTCGCTACGGGAGCGGTTCGGTATTGACGCCAAGAACAGCGCGACGGCTTCGCGGCTCATCAAGGAAGCGCTGGAGGCCGGGGCGATTCGCCTTTATGACAAAGACGCCGCGTGGAAACTCAGAAAATACGTGCCGATTTGGGCGTAACCGATCATGCGGTTTTGTTTGATGGGTGTTTGACGAATAGCGCGTGTGGTTGTCGATAAAGGCTTTAAAGATTAAGTGATGTTGACTGGAACAAGCAGTTGCATCTCGGTCAAAACGACCGGTAAGTAAAGTCTCTCGTGATTAAGTGACGTTGATTGGAAACAAGCGGTTGCATCCGGCAGATTTTGTTTGATGGGTGTTTGATAGATCGGGTGATGTTAGGTTAAGGCATCGTGGATGCTCCACAACGCTCGTTGTGGAGCATGAAGCGTGGTTTGAGAGCCACAAACGGTGTTGTGGTGCGGGCGTGAGCGGCAAGTTGGTAACGGAATAGAATCGATGAGCGATCTGATTGTATTGCTTGCAGACATCGACACCCTCAAGGTGAAGCTGGATGCGCTGCGCCCGCTGGACACCGCCAGCGTGGCCGAGGCGCTGGCGGTGGAATACACCTACGAGAGCAATCGTATCGAAGGCAACACGCTCACGCTGCGCGAAACCGATCTGGTGATTCACAAGGGTTTGACCGTCGCGGGTAAGTCGATGCGCGAGCATCTGAGGGTGTAGTTAGTTTTGTGTAACCGGTCATTTGGCAGGAGACTGCCAATCCTCTGAAGGAGTTGCAAATGACCGTCACGAAACGCACGACACGCACACCGCCTGATCCCGAGTTGCTCAAGCTGGCCGACCGTCTGCTCGCCAACTACCGGAAACCCGAAGATCTGATGGGTGAGAACGGGCTACTCAAGCAGCTGACCAAAATGCTGGTGGAACGGGCGCTCGAAACGGAGCTGACCCAACATCTGGGCCACGACAAAAATACTGCGGTTACCAACGACACGGGCAATGCACGCAATGGCCACAGCGCCAAGACCCTCACAGGGGACTTTGGGGAACTCCCCTTGGACATTCCCCGCGACCGGCAAGGCGCATTCGAACCGCAGCTGATCGCCAAGCACCAGACCCGCTGGAGCGGCTTCGATGATTCCCCACCGCGCTGGTTTTGCGCGGGGAGGGGACGACAAGATCATCTCACTGTATGCCCGGGGCTTGACGGTCCGAGAGATCCAAAGCCACCTGGAGGAGATCTATGGCGCCGAGGTGTCGCCCAGTCTCATCAGTGCAGTTACGGATGCGGTGAGCGAAGACGTGAAAGTCTGGCAGGCCCGCGCCCTCGACCCGCTGTATGCGATCCTTTATCTGGACTGTATTCACGTCAAAGTTCGTGATGCCGGTGCGGTGCGGACCAAGGCGGTGTACTTGGCCATCGGCGTGAACCTGGCCGGTCACAAGGAGGTACTGGGCCTGTGGATCGCGCAGACCGAAGGGGCCAAGTTTTGGTTACAGGTGGTGACGGAGCTGAAAACACGCGGCGTACACGACATTTTTATCGCCTGCGTCGATGGACTCAAGGGGTTTCCCGAAGCCATTGAGGCGGTCTATCCGCAGGCCAGCGTGCAGCTGTGCATTGTGCACTTGGTGCGCAACAGCCTGAACTTCGTGCCATGGAAGATGTACAAAGCAGTCGCGGCCGATTTGAAACTGATTTACACATCGGCGACCGTCGAGCTGGCCGAACTGCGGCTGAGTGAGTTCGAAACAAAATGGGACAAGAACTACCACGCTATTAGTCTGATCTGGCGGCGCAACTGGGCACGCATCATTCCGTTCTTTGACTACCCGCCGGAAATCCGCAAAGTGATTTACACCACCAACGCCATTGAATCGATTAACATGAGCCTGCGCAAGGTGATCAAAAATCGCAGCTCATTCCCCACCGATGAGGCTGTCAGTAAACTGTTTTACCTGGTGCTGAACAACATCAGCAAAAAATGGACGATGCCCATTCGCGACTGGAAAGCCGCCCTGAACCGATTTACGATTCAATTTGAAGAGCGGATGTTGACCAAATAACTCCGGTTACACAAAATCGAGCACACCCCCGAGCATCTGGAAGCGATCAATCATTACGAAGCGGTGTTGTTTCTGCGTGAGTTGGTATCGGACGCGACACCGCTCACCGAAAGCCTGGTTAAACAACTGCACGCGCTGGTGTTGCGCGGCATCGACCGCGACAACGCCGGGAAATACCGCAGTGTGCCAGTGAGCATCAGCGGTAGCCGCCACGTGCCACCGCAGCCGTGGCAAGTTCCGAAATTAATGGAGGACGCTTTCATTTTTTACGATGAACACAATGCGACGCTGCCCCCCGTGCTGCTGGCCGCCGAAATCCACGAGCGCATTGCAACCATCCATCCGTTCATCGACGGCAATGGACGTACATCGCGGCTGGCGATGAATCTGCTTTTGCTGCAGCGCGGTTATCCCATCGCCAACATTCCCGGCGACACCGACAGCCGGTTGGCGTACTACAACGCATTGGAAACCTGCAATCTCGGCGGTGACAAAACACCGTTTCACCGATTCATCGCAGATAACGTTTTAGCGTCGGCGCAGCAGTGGTTGAAGGCGGTCGGTGAGGCCGGGTGAATACCGTCAATGACCATCTCAGGGAAATTTTTGAATCCGGTGAGTTGAACCACGAGACAACGATTCGAAAATTTCGAATGGTTCAGTGTTGAGGCGATAGTAATATGACCACCATGAGCAAGCGGCAACGCAAAACGGAATCTCCCGAGCAACGGATCGTGGACGGAATGGTGCGGCGTATCGTCGAACGTTTCCATCCCGAGACGATCATTCTGTTCGGTTCGCGGGCGCGCGGACAGGCGAGCGCCGACAGCGACGTGGACCTGCTCGTAGTCATGCCGTTTCGGGGGTCGCGCCTGCGCAAACAGACCGAGATTCGTCTCGCGCTGCGCGAGTTTGTGCTGGCGAAGGACGTGGTGGTCTCGTCGCCGGAAGAGTTCGCCTGGCGCCGCGAGATTCCGGGAACGATCGAGCGGCCAGCGGCGCTTGAGGGCAAGGTGCTGTATGCCCGGCGGCGACCCGATGCCGCCCGCCAAACACCGAACCAAGAGCGCGTGCTAGGCCAGACGTGAAACTCCAGTTTGACCCCAACCAGCAATACCAGCTCGACGCCGTGGCGATCAACGCGTTCCGCAAGAATTTCACCGGTACCGACGACGAGCAGAAGAGCAACGTCATCTACAAGGAGAGCGACAAGCTCTCCGGGCGACAGCCGATTGAGTTCGTGCAGGCCGCGCGCGCAGTGGTTTCGGCGCGCGATGTCTAACGAAGCGCAAATCATCCTTGCCTCTGCCTCCCCGCGCCGCAGCGAATTGCTGCAACGAATCGGCGTGCGGTTTCGCGTTGTGGTATCGAATTCGGAAGAAACACCTGCGCCCGGTGAAGTCGCAATGGATTACGTCCGCCGCGTGGCCCTGGCCAAAGCGCATGCAGTGTGGGAACGGCTGCCGCAGGATGAACAGCGTCCGGTGTTGGGTGCCGATACCGAAGTGGTCTTGGATGGCGAAATTCTCGGTAAACCCGCCGACCGCAACGCCGGACTCGCGATGCTCGAACGTCTGTCGGGACGCACGCATGAAGTACTGAGCGCGGTGGCCTTGGTGTATGGTGGCTCTGAGGCGCTGCGCGTGTGTCGCAGTGTGGTCGGCTTGCGTAGCACGACGCCACAAGAACGCGAAGCCTACTGGAATACCGGCGAGCCGAGCGGCAAAGCGGGCGGCTATGCGGTGCAGGGTGTGGGCGCGGTGTTCATCAATAAACTCGACGGCAGCTATTCCGGCGTGATGGGTCTGCCGATATTTGAAACTGCGGAGTTGTTGCGCGAGTTTGGAATTGACGTGCTCAACGCTGCACAGAATACGGGAAAGAAATGAGCGAAGAAATCCTGATCAACGTCACCCCGCGCGAAACGCGCGTCGCCGTACTGGAAAATGGC
>JANOOV010000265.1:0-1739 GCA_031421535.1 Gammaproteobacteria bacterium | reverse complement strand
GACGGATTGCCGGTTTTACACTGACGCTTGGGAGGCCTTCGCCAACGTGCTGCCAAAAGACCGGCATGTTGTGGGCAAGCAACATACTGTTGCCATTGAACGCGACAACAGCAACACCCGCCACCATCTCGCGCGCATGACACGCCGCACCAAGGTCGTCTCGCATTGTGAGAAGATGCTGGGAGCCTCGCTCAAACTTTGGCTCAACCTCACCACGCCGGAAATCTTCGCACTTTACCAAAATAGGGCGCTATCTATCTTTAAGTAAATACTCTCGAAAACCCAAGTCAGTACGCTCGGCCTGAATAAGCACTTTACCTTCCTGCCTTTTATCGATGATGTCTGGCCGATGTGGTTCGGTACCGATATTGGTGTGGTTCCTTCCACCGAACCCGAGGCGTTTGGCATGGTCGCGATCGAAGCCATGGCTGCCGGTGTGCCGGTCGTCGCGGCCGGCCATGGCGGGCTGCTGGATATTGTTATTCATGAGAAAACTGGCTTGATTTTTTCACCCGGGAATACCCCCGCACTCACTGAGGCGCTGGAACGTCTCGCCTCCAGTAGGATGCTGCGACACTCCTATGGGGCCGCGGGTACAATCAGGCAGCAGGATTTTTTTTCACTAGACCTCTTTCGAAACTTAAACTTCAAGCTCAACGTTGTATATCCCTGCGATCAAGTTAAATCGCAACCCAAAACGTTTCCGCCTGTTGCGATAACGATCAGCAATAATTTTAAAACGCTTGATCGAGCCGATGACATTTTCGTTCAATACACGTTTACACGATAATTCCCTATTCGCTTTTTTATCGGCTTTACTCAGCCTTTTAAGCTTCGTATTTTTCTTTGGCAATACTGTTTTTGGATGGGTCAATTGCAGCCCCTGGTAACCCGAGTCAACCCCTATCTCCGTCTCACTTTTCGCGACCACTTTCGAGCGCCTTAATAACGCAAAATCATGCATCCTTCCATGGGTGACGCTAACACACATAATTTTTTTATTCTTTTTATCGACTACCACCTGTGTTTTCAGGGTGTGCCGCTTCTTTTTGCCAGAGTAGAACGCTTTTTGTTTTTTTGGGGCGCTCAATCGGGCTTTCTGTCGCATCAATCAAGATAATTTCAAATTCGTTTTCGCTTTTTAGGAGCGCCTTTCTGCCCGGCAAGCTAAAGGCTTTGCTGCGAATTGTGTGATCCTCTATCCAGCGTATCGCCTGGTAAGCATTGCTTTCGCTTACACCGTAGCTTTGCCCTATATGAAAATAAGTGCGGTACTCCCTCAAGTATTCCAGGGTCATTAAGAGCCGATCTTCAAGCGTGAGTTTGCTGGGGCGGCCACCTTGGCGTTTCTTTTTTATCTCGGCGTCTAGCAGTATTTCCAGCATCCTTTCAAAGGTGGAGCGCTTTACCCCCGTTAAACGTCGGAAATTTTCCGCCTCTAATCCCTTGACCCGAAACCATTTCGTCATTGCTCTGCCTTTTTTTGAAAATCCAAGACATAGGATGACAAAAAATTATCGGTTTCGAAAGAGGTCTATTATAAAACATTATATATCGCATACAACTACTTCGCGCAATACCATTGTCGCATAACTGCCTGGTGGCAGACTAAATTGCACATGCAACTCGGTCGGGGACATAAAACTCCACTGTAAGTCATGTGCGTTCAAACGCAGGGCGCGACGCTGTTGATCTAATTCCGCCTGCTCTAGGCCATTTTGCCACAAAGTGCATTCTTG
>JANOOV010000264.1:0-1954 GCA_031421535.1 Gammaproteobacteria bacterium | reverse complement strand
CGCCGCAGGCAAAGTGACGCACGATCAGTGCACGCGTCTGGTTGCGGAAATTAAAAACGTCTTGACCTACGCGATAACCCAAGGCGGAACCACATTACGCGACTACGTGGGCAGCCATGGCGACAGCGGCTACTTCCAGCTCAAACTGAATGTGTACGGCAAGGCAGGCGAACCGTGCCCGCGCTGCGGATTGCCGATCAAACCGATCCGCCAGGGTCAGCGCTCGACTTTTTATTGCGGGCGATGCCAGAAATAACCAAGAGCCCGTTCACGATCTTCCTGGAGTGCGCATTGCGGGGAGATCGCGAACAGGCTCTTATTAGGCGCTTAAGCTACCCCCTTATGTAAGCTTGACACCTCCCCCCCGTGGCGACATACGATGTTGGCCTATTCTGTCGGGGGTTATTTCATGCGTACACGTCTGCTTAACATCTGCGTTTTCCTGTTTTTATCCATCACGCTCGCCGCATGCGGCAAGGCCGCCAGCGACGCATCCGGGTCTGGCTCTACACCCACGCCCACACCACCGACTCCCAGCAGCAACTTAACTGCATGCACCTGGGCAACGTCGAATTGGGGTGGCTGCAACTGGCAATAACGCGGCGTGATTTTCGCCGTATTTTCGTAGTTCCCATTTGAATAATTGAGGCATCATCTTATGCGTAACCGTACGTATCGTTTTCATCTCCTCGCTGCACTGCTCGCTAGCTCATTAGTCAACCAGATTACGCACGCCGGCGAAGTCACCGGGCTAACCACTTTCTCCGACGGCACCGCCGCCAAAGCCGCTGAAGTCAACGGCAATTTCACAGTGATTAAAAACGCTGTAAACGAAATTGTCTTTAACCGTGGCGGCAATTATATTCCCAACCCCGGCTTTGAAAATGGCCTTACGGGCTGGAGCGCGGTTGCCCCTCATTCCACTGGCGCACTGGTGCGCGCAGTAGGCGTGAATGGGCCGTTCAGCCAATACGCAATAGAAAATCCAGCCGGCACAGTAGTGTGGGGTAGCAGCGAGCAGTGGATCGCACTCGATCAGACCAGCACGAAGTCCTTTTATGTGGCGGGAAATTTCCGTCGCTTAACTCCATCTGGAACAGGCACCGTCTTTCTGGCCGTGCGGCTGCGTGACCAAGATGGCAAGGACATAGTTGGAGACGGTACTTGGTGGTACTACGCCGCCCTCGATGTCACACCACCAGCAAACCAATGGACGAGTTACAAGACCGAGTTTGGCGTCAACACCACCCGTCCTCTGCCTGCCAACGCGAAATTTGCCACGGTGGGTTTTATCCTCAACTACAACGGCGGTCCCGCCGGAAACCATCTTTATCAGGTGCAGGGATTGGAGATCAGCGAAAACGCGCATGCCAGCTTTGTGTGCAAGGGTGACATGGTGTCGTTCGGCGGCGGCTGTATCAGCCCGTTGCAACCGACGGATGGGGCCCCAGCACTGGCGACTTTCTATGCCGCGCAAGACGCTTGCATGAGCAAATACCAGGGTTCAGTGTGCATGTATCACGAGCTGATGCGAGCCTGTGCCAGCAGTGCGATTACCAATGTCGGTGCGGTCGACAAACTCAATGTCTGGATGGGGGATCATGGCCTTGCGCCCGCAGGAAACACTGACGACGAATATCTAGTGAGCAACAGTGGTAACACCTGCAACTCCAATATGGACGCTCCGCCGCAAGACAGCGGCGGACCTAACTACTACCGCTGCTGCCGATAATGCAACGCGCCGCAGGCCGTTCCAAGTCAGTCCGTTCTCGTTGTCGGATTCGGTGATTATGGTTTGGTGCCGTGTATTTTTATCAGTCTTCCGGCGGCGGTGGCGCGAGCACTTCGCGTGCACCGCTGGACTCGACACTGCTGACCACGCCGGCGCGTTCCATTTCTTCGACCAGGCGAGCGGCGCGGTTGTAGCCGACTTTGAAACGACGTTGCACCGATG
>JANOOV010000263.1:0-10244 GCA_031421535.1 Gammaproteobacteria bacterium | reverse complement strand
GGGGTGTGCAAGCAGCATTGGCCGGTGCAAAGCAGGTGATATGTGTTGACAGCTCGCAGGCCGCGCTCGACCAGGTACTGACCAATGCGCAACGCAACGGCGTGGAGCAGCGCGTCAGCATCGCCGCCGGTGATGCCTTCGACATGCTTAAGACTTTGCGTGCCGAGCGCGAAAAGTTCGACGTGGTCATTATCGATCCCCCAGCGCTGATCAAGCGCAAGAAAGATTTGAAAGAAGGCATTGCTGCTTACCATCACCTCAATCAGTTGGCGCTGCATCTGGTCGCCGACCACGGCATTTTGATTTCCTGTTCCTGCTCGTACCACCTGCCGCGCAGCGAACTGTTGGAAGTCATCCACACCGCTGGCCGCCATTGCGACCGCGAATTGCAAATTCTCGAACAATGCCATCAGGGACCGGATCATCCGGTGCACCCGGCGATTCCGGAAACCGAATACCTCAAGGCCTATATTGCGCGCGCATGGTCGGAGCCGCCCGTTCCCTGATATTTATAAACCGTCCAAAATACGTTGGCGCTGCGCGCGATACTCGTCGTCGGTAATCAATCCCTTGGTTTTTAAATCCTCCACAGTCCGCAGGCGTTGCTCAATATCCGCAGCGGGCACAGTGACGGGTACGGGCTGGTAGTTGGGATCACATTTGAGCGTGACTTTGATATCCAGCGCCAAGTCGGCTTCAACGACCTGCTGAGTGTAGGTCTCACAGCCGTCTTTCTTGAGTTCAAGAGTTTCGAGGCGCCGGTAAAACGCAAAGCCCTCTTCATCGCGCTTGATGCGCGCAGTCCAATGGCGCGGGAACGCCTGGTCCAGTTCGACGCGCAGCGGAGTCACACCAATGTCACGTCCCGACACCCGCACCTGTGCGCCCGGTGGAACGGACTCAATCAAGACCGCCTCACGCAGCTTTACACCGACATTGCCGCCGCAACCCACCAGCACCGCGCCGCTGAACAGCACCGCGCAGCGCAACATATTGTAAGTTCGATTCAACGACATCATCATGCTATCCGTTTTTTGAAAAGGTGATGCGCGAGACTAATCACTTTGTCGCAAAAATTCCATCCTCCTCGCAGTGCACAGGTGATCAGCACGGCTTCCATGTAAATCGTATTCCACCGAATGATAACGTTGTAACCCAATGCGAAATGATGTAAATAGCCCTACGGCACAGCGTAGGCGATTGTAAAATGAGCAACTCACCTAAAGATGATTCCATAATTCCGCCCGTTCAAAAATCAAGTGCAACATTTTTGGGTGAAAATGACAGCCCGAGCCGAGCGCGCGTCCTGCTGGTGACACTGCGGGGCTTGACCACGCATGCGGCGTGGTGCTCGAACTTCGAGTTCGAGGATGTGATCCGCTCGGTGGACGACGTGGACATGCTCGAACTCGAACGCGCGCCGCACTTCGAACTGCGCCAACACGTCGCACGCAGCATTGCGTGGCGAAGCCGCTACCGCACATTCACGGATTTGAACCCCGGCGTGAAACCGGTGAAGCTGAGCCGCGACTATGACGTGTTCGTGTTCGTGTGCATGAACGTGTGGGATCTTCTCTACCTGAACGCCGTCACCCACTGGCAAACGCGTTGCAAGGTCAAGCTCTGTTACATGGCTGAGATCTACGCAGGACAGGTCACCGAGCTCCAACATCTGCTACGACGCCTGGAGGACTTCGATCAGATATTTCAGCCCTTCTCGAACAGCGTGGACGCGATCAGCAAGATGGTGAGTAAGCCGTGCCACCGCTTGTCACATGCTGCCGATGTCCTCCGCTTCACTCCGTCCCCGCAACCACCCGCGCGCGTGATCGACGTGTTATCGATCGGCCGTCGCTCCGAACCGATCCACCAGTCACTGCGTCGTCTCGCCGCAGCGCGGGATTTCTTCTACATGTACGACACACTGCCCAGCCCGCTGGTACGGCCGTCCAACCCGATCGAGCACCGCGAGATGCTGGCCCACAGCGCGATGAGAAGCCGCTTCTTTATCTCCTTCCCGGCTAAGTTCGGTGACGACGAAACTCAGGGGCAGTCAGAAGTCGGCGCCCGTTTCTTCGAGGGGACGGCAGCCGGCGCGGTCCTGCTCGGACAAGCGCCGAGCGCGCTGACTTTCCGTCGTGACTTTCCCTGGCCCGACGCGGTGGTCGAGCTAAACGCCGACGGTAGCGATGTGGCCGATGTGTTGGCCGATCTAAGTCAGCGCCCAGACGAGTTGGCGCGGCTCGGAACCCGCAATGCGGTGGCCGCATTACAGCGGCACGACTGGGCACACCGCTGGAGCTCGATCCTCGATACCATCGGCCTCGCCCCACGCCCCGCGCTGGGTGAGCGGGTACGTACGCTGGAAGTACTCGCCGCAAAGGCGAAGCGCATCTAGTGTAGTACTAATGCTTGGTGATCAATGTATCGATGTGGTCGAACAAATAAGCCGTGAACGGCATGGAACAGGTAAACGCCGGAGACACCGCGTTCAACACGTGAAACGATTTTGCGTCGCCTTCATGGCGAAAATCCATTTCGAGTTTGCGTTTCTTCAGGTCAAACAGTTGCGCGCGAATGCCGGGTGGCCCCCACTGGGTATAATTGTCAAGCTTAACGCCAGTTGCAAGCTCGGCTGCAAGCTTCACCATACGGGACTTGGAGTATTTGGCCAGCTCCTCGAACGCGAGCCGACGAAAATCAAAATCGTTGCGCAGGAACAAGCCCGCTTCGCGCATGAGAATCTCGGCCATTTCTCCGATGTTGAAATTTTTCAGCCCTTGGTAGTGCTCGCGCCAGAAAGCTGGAATTGCCGTGGGCCCGAGTTTGGCTTTGCCCTGCGCGGTGATAGTGAAGTGCACGCCGAGGAACGGATTGCGTAAATCCGGCACCGGATAAATATGCGTATGCACCGCACCCGGCGGCTCGTTGCTGTACAGGTACAAACCCTTGAACGGGATGATGCGATAGTCGCGCGAGAAACCGAAATCGCGCGCGATCTTGTCGGCATACAAACCCGCCGCATTAATAACGTAACCCGCCGCGATCCGTCCCGTAGTCGTGCGCACTGCGTCGCCATCGCGTCGGAGATAGGCGGTGCCGGTGATGAGTTTTATATCGGCGGCGCGCGCATCCTGCAACAACGCGGTCATTACATCTTTGGGGTCCACCGACGAGGTCGCGGGCGAGAATAACGCGCGTTCATACGTTTTTACACGCGGCTCGATGGCTTGCGCTGCTTTGATGTCAAGGTCATGCAAGTCGACGCCGTTGGCACGGCCGCGCTCGAATAGCACGCGTAGCGTTGCAAGTTCCCCGGCATTTCTGGCCACCACCAGTTTGCCGCAGCGATTCAGCGCAATGCCGCGCTCGACGCAATACTGCGTCAGCGCGCGGTTACCGTCGCGGCAGAATTTTGCTTTCAGGCTGTCGGCCGTGTAGTAGAAGCCCGCGTGCAACACGCCGCTGTTGCGCCCGCTGGCGTGCAATCCACAGTCGGGTTCTTTTTCGATCAGCGTGACGCGCGCATCGGGATAACGGCGCCGCGCCTGCAAGGCCAGGTTCAACCCGATCACGCCGCCGCCAATAATTAGAAAGTCTGTTGTTGCTGTTGTCACAGCGTACCCAGCACCGTTTTGCGGCAATAAAATGCTTCGGCAAAACCGCTAGGGGAATTGCACTCCACGCCACGCAGGCGCATCAAGCCGAGGAAGGTATCGCGCGTGAACCAGTGTTTGTTCGTTTCAGAACCGAAGCAAGCGAGCAGATGGCGCGCTTTCGCGTCGCAATGTTCGGCGCTCGCGGGAATGAAGACATTCGGCGCACCCAAACCGCCGTCGTATTTTGGAATCTCGTATTCGAGAATAAAGTGATTGCGGAAGGTGTTCCAGGTCAATTCCGCCGTAGTGCGATGATCCTGGTGCAGGTCTTGACTGTAGTGGGTCAGGATCAAATCAGGGTCGACGGCTTTCTTCAGCTCCTCGAAATAGTCTTTGAGTTGTGCACCGACGTACGGAAAGTAGCCGTTGCGAAATTCTTTGATCACCACGGTTTTGTTGACGACACCATGCAGAAACAATTCGGTACTGCGGCGCGCTTCCTGTGCGCGCACGGTGTTGGAACTCAGCACCACCCAATGGAAATGCAACTGCGGATTTTCCTGCGCCAGGCGCAAAATCGTTGCACCACAACCGATCTCGATGTCGTCGCAGTGCGCGCCCAAACATAAAACCGTCTTCACGCCACTTTTTATCAAATCAAATTGCAGCATGATCTCCCCCGTTATTGCGAAGCCGCTACATTACTGCCATACCGCCCACGGCATTTCGCCTTTTTCGTACCAGATGTCGAACATTTTCTTGTCTTTAAACGTATCCATCGCCGCCCAGAATCCATCGTACTTGTAGCTGATGAGTTTGCGTTCCTGAATCAAGCGCTTGAACGGTGCCTCGACCAGCTCGTCGCCCGGGCGCATGTACTGGAAAATTTCCTTGCGCAACGCGAAAAAGCCGCCGTTGATCCAGTAGTCTGAGCTGTGGACCGGCCCGATATCGCGCACAAAACCGTCGTCGCCCGCTGTGACGCCGTGAAAACTCTGCGACGGACGCACGCCGACAAAACTCGCAATTGCATCTTTGGCGATAAAGTTTTCCAGATACGCCGGTAACGGCAAGTTGGACAACCCATCGCTGTAGTTCGCCAGGAATACATCCTCGCCATGCAGATATTTTTCGACCAATTTCAAGCGCTGACCGATGTTCGAATTTGCTCCGGTATCGGCGAAGGTGATGCGCCAATCCTGAATGTCGCTGTTTTGCAGCTCGATCTTGCCACCGTTCGATAACACGAAGTCGTTCGACAGGCATTCGTTGTAGTTCAGGAAAAATTCTTTGATGAGATCGCCGCGATAGCCCAAGCACAAAATGAAATCCTTGTGCCCGTAGTGCGCATAATACTTCATCAAATGCCAGATGATCGGGCGGTAGCCAATGTTGACCAAAGGTTTTGGAATCGTATCGGAGTATTCCCGCAGGCGCGTACCCATGCCGCCGCAAAACAAGACAACTTTCATTTCGTGCTCCCGTGTTGATGAATTTCGTGCAACAAGCCGCAGGCGAGTAAATCGTCAGCGGCCGCAGACACGATGTCGAAGCGCAGCGCCGCGCGCTGTGCAATATCCAGTAACGAATGTTCGCCATCGGACAAATTCAGCACCCACAGCAACGCGTATTCGCGCGCGCCGATATCCTTTTGTCCACCGGTCTTGCGGTACAGGCCTCGCTTGCCCAGTTGCGGTTCACACTTTGGATTGGTGTTCAGGTAACGACGATCCTGCTCCAGGATTTTGACGATGGTCTCGCACACCCCTAACGATGCGGCGAGTTTTTCGCGCTGCACGAATTGCAGATTATCGGCGGAGGAATGATATTCCGGATATTCGCCGTTGGGCGTGCGCGTCAAGCGTGCCATGGGAAGATTAATCCCCGGCGAACAGAATTGTCGCTCATCGTAACCGTAGGGGGCAAAATCCACGACGACGCAGTCCTCCCCGCGATCGCGCAGGGCTTGCCGCACCACGCGGTCGATTTTCGCATCGCCCCGACGCGTCTTTTTTAATGTAAACGCACCTGCATCACCGACCAGCGCAACAATTAACCCGTGTTTTATATTCGGCAAGCGCGCTTCGTTCCTGCTTAACCAGGTAATTGAACCGATGGTGCCGGGAGCAAACACAAATCGGTACGAGCAATGGCGGGGTTGTGTGGCCAGCCACTGCGCGAGAAAAGTGGTTACCGCAATGCCGGACAGATTGTCGTTACACAAGGCGGGATGACACACATGCGTGTAAAACAAAACTTCCTCCGTGCTCTCCCCCGGCAAAAAATATTCGCCATAAGTGAGGTGCCCTGGAGCCAGCGTGGCGTCGATGTGTACCTCATACTCGCCCTCCTGCAAACTCTCAAGTTGACGCTGCGTGAGGCAAAACCCCCAAGTCTCGTTGTAATAGGAGGTGCGATAGGGAATCCAGTCGGGATGGTCCGGCAGCGAGTGCAGGTGCGGTTTAAGCTCAGCAAGCGTCATGCGCGCGTGCACCGGAACACTGTAGTTCAGCACGTGTAAATTGTGTTGGCGAAAATCCACGACGCGATCACCCGCCGCATTCTTGATGTAGGCATCGCGGATATTCCACTCTTTGGGTACCACCCAATCGAACACCTGCGTACCGCTTGCGACTTCATGGATTTGTAACGGGATGTGTTCTTTGAGCATCGCGAGGGTTTGACGCACGCCGTCGCCGGTGATGGAACGGCAAATCGGATATAACCGCTCGATCAGATGAAACATCCGCGCGCCGGTATCCATATCTTCAACCACGCTCATGATTACTCATTTCGACGATCACCTGTGGATTGAAGTCGGGATAAGTCGCATCGCGTTCGTGAATCGTGCGCGCGTCGTCCGGCCAGGTGATTCCGAACGCCGGATCGTTCCAACGCAGGCCACGCGCCAGTTGCGGAGCATGATAATCCGACATGAGATAAAACACTTCCGTCGTGTCCGCCAAGGTTTGAAAACCGTGTGCAAAACCGGACGGAATATAAAAAGCCTGGCGATTGTCGGCGCTTAGAGTCACGCCGACGTGCTGTAAAAACGTTGCCGATGTTGGCCGAAGATCAATGATGACATCGTAGATCGCGCCCGACGTGCAACGCACCAACTTGGCTTCCTGGCTAGGCGGAATCTGGTAGTGCATCCCGCGTAACGTCCCCTTTTTTTTGTTAAACGATACGTTGGCCTGCACCATGCGCGGCGCAAGCCCGTGTTGCTCTGCCTCCTGCTCACACCAGGCACGCGCAAAAAATCCGCGCAGATCTTCGGCGCGCTGCAAATCGACCAAATAAGTGCCGGTTAATTTTGTCGGCGTGAAACGCATCAATATTTCCAGAAAAACTCGGCGTCGATCTGGTTGGTCTTGATGAGAAATTCAAGCTGTTTTAACCGCGTGAAGGCCCGGAACTCAAAAATCTCTTTCGGCATGGCGATGCGCTCAAAAAGATCGTGCAGTTGTTGCGCGCCCGAGTTCGCGTCCCACTCACATTTGAATCCGGGCAACTGCGTGTGGATTTTTTTACACGACACGCGATAACTGCGGTTGTCGCCGCCGCCGGGTCCGAACGAGACTTCACAACCCGGAAAAACTTTCCCGACGATTTCAGCGATTTCGCGCACGCGGTAATTGTCCTTGTCGTGCCCGACGTTGAAAATTTCATTGTGCACCGCCTCGCGCGGCGCTTCGACCGCACAGACGATGGCGTTGCAAATGTCGGCAACATGCACCAGCGGCCGCCACGGCGTCCCGTCGCTGGTCATCGCGATGCGCTTGCTGGTCCACGCGATAGCCGACAAATTATTCAGCACAATATCGAAGCGCATGCGCGGCGACGCACCGTAGGCGGTGGCATTTCGCAAAAACACCGGCGAGAATTTCGCGTCAGCCAACGCGCCGACATCTTTCTCCACACGCACCTTGCAGTTGGCATAAGCGGTTTGCGGATTGGTCGGCGCGGTTTCGGTAAGAAAATCGTCCGAGCCCACACCGTACACGCTGCACGAAGAGGTATACACGAAACGCGACACGCCGACTTTCTTGGCGGTAGTCGCCAGCGCGACCGATCCGCCGTGATTAATTTTGAAAGTATTCTCGGGATTATTCTGCCCCAGCGGATCGTTGGATAACTCCGCCAGATGCACCACCGCGTCGCAGCCGCGCAAATCGTCGCCGGTGATATGGCGCAAGTCTTTGTTGATGAGGCGCGGGAAGGTGTTAAACGCTTTGCTGTCGCTGTACATCCAGCCGTCGCGGTAATAACCGGTGTCAAGCCCGACTACTTCATGCCCGCGCCGCATCAGCATGGGCGCCAGCAATACGCCGATATAGCCTTCAACGCCAGTGACGAAAATTTTCATGCCGATCTCCTAGGGGTAGTGCTACATAGTGTAGTTGGTTGCCCCCTCTCCCTCCGGGAAGGGAGAGGGGGTGTTACTCCGCGCAGTGAGGCGCGCGGTTTTCGTACTATAAAACTTGATTGTGTCCCCAGCCGATGGAAGCGCGATATCGTTATCGCCGTCGTGGTCAAGATCGACGACCACGGCGCCGTCATGATGTTCGTCGCCGCTATACACGACGTGCTGAGCCCATTTATTCCCTTTGCCGTCGACGTTTTCCATCAGTAAGTATCCCCCGGCAAAGCCGGGGGATACTTACATAACTTCAAGATGTTCAACGCGAAACTCCTTTACCGCTGCGTCTCAGCGAGGAAACGATTGCGGATGCCACCTCTGATCAGGTACAGAAAGGGAAATTTTAGTCAAACACCTTAATTTCCGGGATCGGTACGACGAATTTTCCGCCCCATTCGCGGATGTAACTCGTCTGCTTGATAATCTCGTCTTTGAGATTCCATGGCAGCAGGAATAAATAATCGGGACGGGTTTCGCGGATGCGATCCGGATGATAAATCGGTATGTGGGTGCCGGGGGTATAACGTCCGTATTTGTGCGGGCTGCGGTCCACGGTATAGTCGAGAAAATCCTGGCGGATGCCGCAGTAATTCAGCAAGGTGTTGCCCTTGCCGGGCGCGCCGTAACCGACCACGGACTTGCCGCGCCGCTTCGCGTCGATCAGGAAACTTAGAATCTTGCGCTTGGTTTCTTTTACTTGTTCCGCAAACGCGCGGTAACGCTCCAAGGTGCGGAAGCCTTCGCGGACTTCCATTTCGCGCATTTGCGTTACACGCGCGCTCACAGGCTTCGACGCATCGGTGTCGTGGCGAGCGAAAATCCGGATCGAGCCACCGTGCGTCGTAAGTTCTTCCATGTCGAATAATGTCAAGCCATGGTGCGAAAACACCTGCTCGACGACGTTGAACGCGAGATAGGAAAAATGTTCGTGATAAATAGTGTCGAACTGGTTCTGATCCATCAGGCGATAGAGATGCGGAAATTCCATGGTGATGACACCGTCGGGTTTTAGTAGCACCTTCATACCGGAAACAAAATCGTTGAGCTTGGGCACGTGCGCGAGCACGTTGTTGCCCAGCAACAAATCCGCCTGGCCGTGTTCGGCGGCAATCGCGCGCGCGGTTTGTTCGCCGAAAAAACGCACCGTGGTTGGAATGCCTTTCTTTACCGCCACCTCGGCCACATTCGCCGCCGGTTCGATGCCCAACACCGGGATCCCCTTCGCAACAAAATGCTGTAACAGATAACCATCGTTGCTGGCGATCTCCATTGCCTTACTTTTGGCGCTCAGGCCGAAGCGCGTGGTAATCATGTCGGTGTAATTCTTCGCGTGCTGCACCCAGCTGTCGGAGAACGACGAGAAATACGCGTAGTCACTAAAAATTGCCTGCGGTGACACGAATTCGTCTAATTGGACCAGAAAACATTGGTGACACACGAACGCATGCAACGGATAAAACGGCTCCATGTGATTCAACTGGTGCGGTTCGATGTGCGTCTGGCACAGCGGCGACATGCCCAGGTCGACGAAGGAGTGTGTAAGCGGCGTGGCACAGAAACGGCATTTTGTCGTTGCTGTTGCGGTGCTGGTGTCGGCCTGCTTGGTTTCGCTGTGGTTCATCTAACGGCCTCCGGGTAGGGTACTGTGTAGTTGAAAAATCTCGCCTGTTTGCGCATCACTAGTATCACGACTCGTAAATATCGGAACAAATGAAACGGATGCCCCGCCCCGCATAAAGCCAATGCGGGGGGAATCAGATTTTTTCGCCCTGCTAGGAGCGGACCCGCAGAAATACTGTACGTATTGCAAGGGGTTGCAACGACGCCGGGCGAAAAAAGCCGCCGTTTCATGTTTCGATATTTACGTGTCGTGATACTAGGTCCATTAGGCCGACGAGTTTAATCGAGCTTCGTGCCCGTTACGGAACCTCTGAAGAACTCGATGAAGCGGATGATGGTTAGGCGAAAACGGGCAATGATTCCCACCGCGCTGGTTTTGCGCGGGCGGGGGAAAAGCGGAGTGTACACGGAGTACATGAACATTTTTAGCCCGTTTTCAACGACGCCAGCGCCGCTTCATCGATGCGTTGCGTGGAAGAACTGGAAGCGCGCTTGTCCAAGGACAGCCGTCGTCTCTCCAGCAAGCCACCGTCGTTAGACGGTTTCCGCAAAGCCAAGTCGTTGCGCAAAGCCAGCGGGCGTTCGCCGGGCGGACAAAAAGG
>JANOOV010000262.1:0-1795 GCA_031421535.1 Gammaproteobacteria bacterium | reverse complement strand
CAGCCAGCACGAATGCGCCTGGGCCTGCGGAAAAGTGTAGGTGGTCGGAGATGCCGAAGCGGCGATTGAGGGTGTCGATTTCCGATGAACTCATGATTACTCCCGGCAGGCTGCTGTTGTTTCTATTGATCCGGCCTGATGAAGTTTGAAGTCAACATTTGACTTTGAAACTGTTGAGAGGCGTAAACGAAAGCATCCTTCCCCCTTGCAGGGGGAAGGAGCTCTACAACTTCAAGCTTCATCGAACCGGATCAATAGGTTGAACGCAGCATACAGGGGAATAGCACCGCGTAGAACTGCTGTCGATCAAGTTGTGATTACCTGCGCACGCTCAGCGCGAGGCGTGCCTGGGAAACGAGTTGCACGAAGCCGCGAAATAATTCCGGCGTGATCTGGCCCTTGCTCAGTGCGGTGTCGGCGTAAAAAAAACCAATGCTCTTGTCGCCGAGTTTCAGCGCTGTGATGACGAAAGTTTCTGCGCCGGTGGCGGTGACGAAGTCTTTTTTTAACAGGCTGCGCCAGCGTTCGTCGTGCGCGTCTTTTACCAACAGATCTTCGCCATTGAGCGTCACCCGTGAAAACAGGTCGGTTTTGATATTTACATCGGCGGAGAAATATTTTTTCAAGGCATCGGCGTTGTCGCCCACGGCGAAGCGTGCCTTATAGCGGCAGCGGTCGGGTGTCAGCAAGCACAGCATGGCGTGATCGAAACCCACGCCGTGATGAATCCCTTCGAGAATTTTTACGAAGATGGCGTTGATGTCGGTTTTTTGCGTGATCATCATGGTGATGTCGTGCAGCACGTCGATGAATGCGCCCGGGTTGCCGCGCGGCGTGCTGACATCGACAGGTTTCGATGTTACGGCTGACGCTGCATCGTCGTGTGTTGCTGCGTTGCCGGAGTTGGGTTTGGTTTCCTGCGTGGCTGTTTCAGCGGGCGTATCAGCGCTTGCGGCACTCACCAGATAAGCCAGATTTCGTGCGGTTTTATTGCGCAGATCTTCTTCACTGCCGACCACTCTGGGCTTGAGCATTTTCTTGTCCAGGCCGTATTGCTCCGCCAGATCGCACGACATTTTAAATGACGTGCTCAGGCACTGCGTGAGCGCATCGCCGCGCAAACCCGAAACCTCCTGTAAATCGAGCAGCAACTTCTGGTAGTCAAGATCGGGGCTGGTGTTGGGTGTGTACAGGCTGTCCATCACTTGCGCACTGAGGGTGGACAGGGCGCAATTCAATTCCTGATTGTTGCGCACCGGCCCCTTGGACGACTTGGCAAAGTCGGCAACGGTTTGCGTCACCGGGCCGGGGAACTCCCATTTGCGCAGCAGTTCTTGCGCCAGGGCTTTCATGCCTGCGCCCAGCACGCGGGTTTGGGCCTGGGCCCAGGAGCATTGGCCTTGCTCAACCATCTCGATCATTTTCAGATAGTCGTCCGGCAGTGTCACCGCAACGATGATTTCGCCCATGTTGTGCAACAGGCCGCAGGTATAAGTTTGCTCCGGTTCCTTGACGCCGGCTTTAAACGCGATCTCGCGCACGAACCCGGCCGACAAATACGACTTCACCAGCAACGCATTCATGTTGATGCGTGGATGTTGGTACTGAAAGCTGTCGATGATCTTCTGCGCCAGTGTAATGCTGCGCACCGTATCGAAGCCGAGCATCATCACCGCGCGCGACACGATGCCCACCTTGCTGTTGCCGCGTGAATAATGCGGGGAGTTTGCCACGCGCAATAATTTGGTGGTGAGGCTGGCGTCTTTGGTGATTTCGGTGGCGAGTTCCGTGACCT
>JANOOV010000261.1:0-3366 GCA_031421535.1 Gammaproteobacteria bacterium | reverse complement strand
GCTGGATAACGGCCCGCCGTTACGTCCGGCGATTTTCCGCAACACTTCGGCTTCACGTTCCGGACGATAGAAATCCGCACCGGCGCCCTTGATCTGCGCAACCTCCTGGGCACATTGCGCCCGCGCGGAAATCAACGCCTGGATCTGTTCGTCCAGCGCATCGATGCGGGTGCGGATGATTTTGAGTTGCTCGTCTGCGGTCATGGTTCGAGTTCATCGGTGGATGGGTACGGCACTTGGCACGTAACCCTACGGCTCAGCTTGTCACAAACAACGCACTGCCAGTACACCCTTGATGCCCTGGATTTCCTTGGCCACCTGCGCCGAGCACGCCGCATTCACGTCGATCAACGTATACGCCAGTTCGCCGCGCGATTTGTTGAGCATGTCGATGATGTTGAGATTGGCCTTGGCCATCGCGGTCGAGATCTGACCCACCATGTTCGGTACGTTGGCATTTACGACTGCGACGCGATGTCCTTCCGCCCGCGGCATGACGACCTCGGGAAAATTCACCGAGTTGTGCACGTTGCCGTTTTCCAGATAGTCGCGCACCTGATTCGCCACCATCACCGCGCAGTTGTCCTCGGCTTCCGCCGTTGACGCACCCAGGTGCGGTAAGGTCACGATACGCGGATGATTCTTGGTTTTCTGCGTCGGGAAGTCGCACACGTAGGCGTAGAGCTTGCCGCTGTTGAGCGCCTCCAGCACCGCCGCATCGTCCACGATGCCTTCGCGCGCAAAATTCAACACCACCGCACCCTTGCGCATGAGCGCAACGCGCGCCGGATTGAGCAGGTTGCGGGTCGCATCATTGAGCGGCACATGAAACGAAATGAAGTCAACACGCGCGACCAGATCATCAATGCTGCGCGCCTGTTCAACAGTCGAGGACAGGCGCCATGCGCCTTCAACGGTAATGCCCGGATCGAAGCCGACCACGCGCATGCCCAGCGCAATCGCTGCGTTGGCGACTTCGCGGCCAATCGCGCCCAAACCAATCACACCCAAGGTGCGGCCGATCAACTCGTAACCGGCGAAATCTTTTTTACCCGCCTCGGTGAGTTTGTGCAGCGTCGCGTCGTCGCCGTCCAGCTTGCGCGCAAAATCCCAGGCGGGCCCGAGATTGCGGCAAGCGATCAACATGCTGGCGATCACCAACTCTTTCACCGCATTGGCATTCGCGCCCGGCGCATTGAATACCGGAATGCCGCGCGCGCTCATCTTGTCGATCGGGATATTGTTGACACCGGCACCGGCGCGACCAATGGCGCGCACCGTGCCGGGAATCTCCATCTTGTGCATGTCGGCCGAGCGCACCAGCACCGCGTCGGGATGTTGCATCTCGGAAGCGACTTCGTATTGCTCACGCGGCAGGCGTTCGAGACCGCGCAGGGAGATGTTGTTGAGGGTGAGAATTTTGTACATGACTTGCCTCTGCGATAGATTTCGACTCAGACATTCATTCCAACCCGACAGGCACCTACTTCACACTGCCACTACGTAGTCAAAGCTGGCGTCATACCACTATCTGCATTCGTAGGCCACGGTCCATGGATCCCAGATATCGATGCCAACGATAAGGTTTCCAACACGGAGACCAAGAACTGAGCTATCAACTGCGCCCGCCAATCCGTTGAAAAAGCTTCTCTGCGTCGTAATACGCACCCAATCCCTTCCGACGCAACGCTGCTTGAGATCCACAGGATCACTCGCCTCGTACAGTGAAAACCACATGTTATGGTGCCAATTCGTCTTCGTGCCAAGAGATACGTTGGCGTCGACGGGTCCATTCGTGAAACTGATGGTTGAACATGCAGACAGCAACGCGCATCCAGCAAGCAACAAAATTAAATTTGTTTTCATGTCTGCGCTCCGGTTAACCACACCACACACGGGCGGTGCGTGGCGTGTAAATAACGAAAGTGACAAGGCCGATCAATCGATCAACAAACGTATCTTGCGTTTGCATCTGCACGACAGGTCGTTCGCCGCAGATCGCTTTGACATCAATCGAATGATCGCCAATCAACCCCGCCAGAAAAAAAGGCTTTTGCTGTTCGTAGGTGGGAGGCACTGAAAGTTTCTCCACACCACTACTGGTGATCGTAACGGTCGCGCAACCAGTCGCAGCCAACGCTGCAATCACGGCCACTGCCGCAACAGCAGACCTGCACCATCTCATATTGCCCAGCCGATCACTCATTGCGTTCTCATTCTGCATATTGGCTACCCCTTGCGTTGCGCAAAATCCACCATCAATTTTATCAGCGCGTCGATACCCGCTTCCGGCATCGCGTTGTAAATGCTGGCGCGCATGCCGCCGACCGAGCGGTGGCCATTCAGCGTAACCAGCCCGGCGGCCTTGGCTTCTTTCAAGAACGGCTCATCCAGCGCGGCATCTTTTAACGTGAACGGCACGTTCATCCACGAGCGGCATTTTGGATCGACCGGGTTTTTGTAGAAACCAGACTCGTCGATGGTGTTGTAAAGCTTCATCGCCTTGCGCTTGTTGATCTCGGCCATTTTACTCAGGCCTCCCTGCTGCTTGACCCAGTCGAACACCAGCCCGGCCAGATACCAGGCGAAGGTCGGCGGCGTGTTATACATCGATTCGTTGTCGGCGTGGATTTTGTAGTCGAACATCGTCGGTGTGCCCGCGAGCGTCTGGCCGATCAGGTCGTCACGCACGATCACCACAGTCAATCCGGCCGGACCGATATTCTTCTGCGCACCGGCGTAAATCATGCCGAATTTCGACACATCGATTGGGCGTGACAAAATTGTCGAGGACAGGTCCGCTACCAGTGGCATCCCGCCGGTGTCGGGCAGGTAATTGAATTCCACGCCGCCGATGGTTTCGTTGGCAACGTAATGCACGTAAGCCGCATCTTTATTGAGCTTCAACTCACTTTGTTGCGGCGCGGTGGTGAACTTGCTCGCCTCGCTGCTGCCGGCAACATTCACGGTGCAATAACGCTTGGCTTCGTTGATGGCCTTCTTCGACCACTCACCGGTGTTGATGTAGTCGGCGCTGGTTTTGCCGCGCAGCAAATTCATCGGCAGCATCGCAAACTGCGCCGACCCGCCGCCCTGCAGGAACAGCACTTTGTAATTGGCGGGAATCCCCATCACTTCGCGCAGACCTTTCTCCGCGCTCTGCGCAATCGACATGAATTCCTTGCCCCGGTGACTCATCTCCATCACCGACATGCCGCTGCCCTGCCAGTCGAGCATTTCTTCGCGGGCTTTCTGCAACACCGCTTCCGGCAACATCGCCGGGCCCGAACTGAAGTTGAATACACGTGCCATGGTTACACCTCCATTTCAAGCCAGAATTCGTATTGTTCGTAGGCTGGGCTAGCG
>JANOOV010000260.1:0-2749 GCA_031421535.1 Gammaproteobacteria bacterium | reverse complement strand
GGTGGTCGAGCGCATCTGAAAACATCAGCATGAAAAATGTCAACGTCGCAGGGATAAAACATAACTACAACGTTCTGGCTCAATCCCGCCATAGATTACGTGGTCGAGTAAACCGATGCCACTCGTCACCGAGGCGATACTTTTTATGGATGTCGGTGATGACGGCATCGATTTATTTCACGCTGGCGAAACTTTCCTACTGCCGGGGTATTGACCGTGAGCATTAGACGCCTACCGCCATTTAACTTGGCGGCCAACACGCGGCGACAGGGCCAAGGGGCTGCGGTGCTGGAGCGGAGAGGTTAAGTATTTCGACCGGATACTCAAGCATTGAATTTGACTGGTCCTCCTCCTGAAACTGAGCGCTGCCCATTTCCTTCTGAAAACAATCGAGATAATATTTTTCGTCTTGGCAGCGTGCGTGAGCAAAAGGGCTTGCGTTATCGTA
This sequence comes from Gammaproteobacteria bacterium, assembly GCA_031421535.1. Lineage (GTDB taxonomy): Bacteria > Pseudomonadota > Gammaproteobacteria > SG8-11 > SG8-11 > UBA6921. Next base: position 2,301 of record JANOOV010000260.1, on the reverse strand, counting down.
TTTCAACTTTACGCGGCGATACGGAAATAATGCAATAACACAAGCCTGTCCCCGTTCCAAAAACCGTAACGTCGCGCACCGACCCCTACGCAGTGCCGCGTGCGGGCCTGGGTACGGAAACGACACAAGACGAATTTGCCTATCTGCTGCGCGGTGGCGGCGCACGCGCCAATGCCGCGTCGACATGATGCTTCGGCCGACGGAAGGGTTTTAGCCATCGGCCTACGCCCCATATTTACAGCCAAGGGCTGCGAATTCAGTTTACGGAAAGATGAATGTGATCCCGATGCTTACCGATGCTCCACGGTTGCCCGGATTTTTTCTTTAAGTGGGGCCCGAAGTTTTCCCGCTTGTTGCCATAGCGTTCAAACGTGCCCTGAATGGCGTCGACGATGGCCTTGATCGCGCCTCCTCGCCCATACCCATCAATGATATGCGTGCCGTTGATTCTGGAGATGTCAACCGCCTTGTTCTGCGCATGACGGCTGGGTAAAGAATGACTGTCGCTCGCTGAATAAATATAAATTTTAGTCAGCAGATGCCCGGCGGCAATTTGCGGTTTTATACAGTGTTTCAGGCCATCAATAACCGATTGATGCACGTCCCGGTTCACTATTGATCGAAACTCCACAGTCACGCCGTTAATGTTTGTTGGGATCAGCGCCATCGAGAATCTCCTTGGGTTTTCACAGGAAGCCGTAAGTTTTGTCTTTCAAGACCTGTAGCCACGCTTTTTTGGCGGCGGAAAGTTCGCTGGGCGTTGCGGTCGGCTCAATGTGACCTGCCCAGGTCTGCGCGATGTCGCCGGTTGCATCGGTTTCCTCATGAGTAACGAACAGCCTAAATGCCTGATAACAGACCACGCCGACAACCACCGTCTTCTTTCCGTCGAGCGTCGCGCGCGCAGGCCGCAAATCGTCGATACAGCCGACCAGAGTATTCCAGACGGGATCCGGATCATGCGATTCGAAATTCGGATTGTGCGATTCGACGAGCTTCCGCAGGTTCTCCATCTCATTAAAAACATACCAACCCAGATCGCTACGCCAATCGAACCGTCCCTCAAACACCCGCAGCGCTTCGACCAATTCGACATCCGCAGTGGGCTTGGTAGCTACAGGCGGCGGAGGGCTCTGCGGGGGCTCCGTTTTGCCGCAGGCAGACAGACCGGTCACTAATACGATGAACAGCACCCGCCGAAGGACGCCGACGCTTACCGGCATCCTGGCCTCCGTCGCTTGACCACAGCTGAACTCGGATGCGCTCAAACAGGAGCTCTGAATAGGGTTCCCAAATAATCTTGCCAATCGGTATTGCCACATCGTTTTTCTCCTGTGCGCCGACTCACACGCGGCGGATCACCAACACGCACCCCAGCCGACGCCGAGGTGCGAACACCATGCTATTTACACCGGCTTGCGCCAATCGTCGCTGGCCGCAGTCCCCGCCGCTTCGTGCGTCCAGGTAATCTTTCTGTAGCTGAACGACACCTGCTCTTGCAACATCAGGTGCGCACAACCCGGGTCTTGACAATGCGGCATGTCCGTCTGCACGTCGGTAATGACGGCGTCGATCATCTCCATCGTGACGTAATGTTCCTGGGTGCCGGAGATTGAAGTGCGGTAATACTTGAGGGTCACTTTGGTGAGCACTTCCCCGGTAGTGAGTGCTTGTAAAATCAACGGCGAGGCTTTGTCGAAGTTTTTGGTGATCGTGAGCGGACCGTGAACCCGCTGTCCGGTCGGCTGGCCGGATTGCGAATCGCGCGCCCGTGAGATGGTGTGGCTGACCGCTTGAACCATGGACTCGTCCGCGTGGCCTTCGACGTAAATGTTGCCTACCGAGGGTTCGGTGCTTGCTCCGGCCGTGATGTTGCCTTAGTTACTTCCTTCGATGGACATGTAGGCGGGTGTGGGCATAAGAAGTCTCTCCTGATTTTTAGTTTAAAACTCGTGATCGAGTTTTAAAGAACAAAGAGCATAACCAAAAACAGGGTGCGGAACAAAAAATCATGCGGGGAGTTTAAGGGACGGTGCCGGGGAAACAAGCGGCGGTCTCGTTCACAACAATACCCGCTCGATCCCGCCATGCGTTACGTTGTCGATGAAGCTTCCGTGCCACTCGTCGCCAAGCCGGTATTTCGCCAGCTCCACCACGATATAGTCGGTGTCAAGACCGGTGCTGTCGGCATAGCGGCTCAGGCCCTGCTGGCAGGCGGGGCACGAGGTTAAAATTTTCACGCTGCCGTCTTTGACGACCGGTTGGCCCGTGAGTTTGACGAGGCTTTTGCCCAGCTCTTCT
>JANOOV010000259.1:0-3877 GCA_031421535.1 Gammaproteobacteria bacterium | reverse complement strand
CGGCGTAGTGCGCGGTTCCGGGGCGGGTGGCGCAATTTCGTTGCTCGGTTCTGCCGGTGGTTGCCAATCTTCCTCGGCGACGATGAGTTCGATGGTTTTGTAGCGTTTGCCTTTGGCGGAATCGTAACGGTAGCGCACGTTGATCAGACGATCGCCATATTTGGCGACAAGCTTCAGAGTGCCGGGATCGCCCGGTTTGCGGACGGTACGGACGTGCATGGTTCCTCCTAGAATTATATGCGATGAGTTTGCCGCGCAGCTTAGCGCAGGCAAGTTGGCGGGAGCAATGGAAGACGCCTTCGACATGGCGCTGCTGGGATTACGGTTTTGTGGGCGCTGGTAACTCGTGTGTAGTGCGCAGTTGATGGGCGTACTAAAATATCAACTCCATCGCCATAGATTCTGGATCGGCTCTATTTCATTCGTCTCTCGTCTCTAAACAAACCGCACCACCAAAAACACCCCCACCATCGTAAACGCGAGTGCGATTTTGGCTACGGCGGCGAGCAGCAGTCCGAGTGACGCGCCGAGTCCGGCGCGGGTAGCGGCGTTGAGGTCGTGGCGCACCGACAGCTCGCCGATCACGGCGCCGACAAACGGCCCGAGCAACACGCCGGGAAGTCCGAAGAACAATCCCACTACACCACCGAGCAACGCGCCGGTGATCGCGCGCGGGCTGGCGCCGAAACGCTTCGCGCCCAAAGCGCTGGCGATGAAATCCACCGCGCTGGTGAGTGCCGCGAGCACGGCGAGCAAAACAATCGTGCCGGTGCCGACGTAAGCAAAATTCTCGGCCCACGCGGCGACGACCAGCCCGGCGAACAGCAGGGGCGCACCCGGTAGCGCGGGCAGTACCAAGCCCGCGATACCGACGAGCGCCAGTAGCGCCGCGAGAATCCAAAGGAGCAGGGCTGTATCCATGACGGGGCTCTCATTCGATCATCGTTACAATACACCAAGGACACTCCTTGGTTTTCCAGCCGTCGGTGCGATTTTAAAAAATCACATTAGTCGCATCGTCTGCTGCGCGCTAACATAGCGCGCATGTCCGACCAACCCCTGCATATTCTCCACAGCGTCTTCGGTTACGAGCATTTTCGTGCGCCGCAGCAAGAGGTGATCGACACCCTCATGGCGGGCGGCGATGCACTGGTACTGATGCCGACCGGCGGCGGCAAGTCGCTGTGTTTTCAGATCCCGGCCATCGCACGGGCGGGCACCGGCGTGGTGGTGTCGCCGCTGATCGCGTTGATGCAGGATCAAGTCGCGGCGCTGAAGCAGGCCGGGGTGCGCGCGGCGTATTTAAATTCGTCGCTGACCGGCAGCGAAGCGCGCGACATCGAAAATCGACTCCTGCGCGGCGAACTGGATCTGCTCTACGTAGCACCCGAACGCCTGATGACGGAGCGCATGCTTGACTTATTCCGGCGTATCAAGATTGCGCTGTTCGCCATCGACGAAGCGCATTGTGTATCGCAGTGGGGGCACGACTTTCGTCCTGAATACATTCAGCTCTCAGTGTTGCACGAACGCTTCCCCGACGTGCCGCGCATTGCGCTCACCGCTACGGCGGACGAGCCGACGCGGCGTGAAATCATTGCGCGCCTGAAGCTCGAGGATGCCCGGGTTTTCATCAGCAGTTTCGACCGGCCCAACATCCGCTACCGCATCGCACAGAGCAGCGGCGGCGCACGCGAGCAGTTGCTGCGCTTCATCCGCGACGAACACCACGGCGATGCCGGGATCGTGTATTGCCTGTCGCGCAAACGCGTTGAAGAAGTCGCCGAATCGCTGGCCAGCAAGGGACTCACCGCGTTGCCGTATCACGCGGGTCTGTCTAATGAAGTGCGCTCGCGCAATCAGTCGCGCTTCATCAATGAAGAAGGTGTGATCATTGTCGCGACCATCGCCTTCGGCATGGGCATCGACAAACCCAACGTGCGCTTCGTCGCGCATCTGAATCTGCCCAAAAGTGTGGAAGCTTATTACCAGGAGACCGGCCGCGCCGGTCGCGACGGGCTGCCCGCCGACGCATGGATGATTTACGGCTTGCAGGATGTCATCACCTTGCGCCAGATGTTGGCGCAGTCCGACGCCGACGAAACCCACAAACGCGTGGAGCAGCACAAGCTCGACGCGATGCTCGGCTTGAGCGAGCTCACCACCTGCCGTCGTCAGGCGCTGCTCGCCTATTTTGACGAACACGCACCGCAGCCCTGTGGCAACTGCGACACCTGTCTGGAACCGCCGCAGACCTGGGACGCAACCGTGCCCGCGCAAAAAGCCCTGTCGAGCGTGCATCGCACCGGGCAGCGTTTTGGCGTGACTTATCTGGTCGATATGCTGCTGGGTAAAAGCGACGAGCGCATGAAACGCTTCGGGCATGACAAATTAAGCACCTTTGGCATCGGCAAGGACATTGATGCCAACACCTGGCGCGGAATTTTTCGCCAGCTCATCGCGCGCGGCCTGCTTGCCGTGGACATCGAAGGCCACGGCGGCTTGCAACTGACCGACGCCTGCCGCGCCGTGCTGCGCGGTGAAGAACTTTTGTGGCTGCGTCGCGACAGCAAACCCGTCAAGACCAAAAAAGAGCGTGCCGAACGCGCTCCCCGCACCCCTTTCAGCGATCCCGCCGATCAACGTTTGTGGGAAGCGCTGCGCACGCGCCGCCGCGAACTCGCCGCAACCCAGGGTGTGCCGCCATACGTGGTGTTTCACGATGCAACGCTTGCGGAAATGGTGGAGCGCTGCCCACGCACGCGCGCCGAACTTTCGCACATCTCAGGCGTGGGCGAACGCAAACTCGATGCTTACGGCGAGGAATTTCTGCACGTCATACGCACTCATGCCGATCCCGCTGAAGCACATGGGACTTAAAATTTATTGCCGCGCGGCTTGGTTGCTGGCGTTGCTGGCGGCCGTCGCGGTTTACGCGAACAGCCTCAATGGCAATTTTATCCTTGATGATCGCTTCATGATCGAGGACAACCCGCGCGTGCACTCCTGGCGGTTTGTTCCAGATTATTTTACCGAAGGCGTATGGCATAACTCGGGGTTAGCTGACTTAAGCGAAATTCGCGGCCTCTACTACCGTCCGCTGCACCTGCTGCTGATGCGCGTGACGCATGCTGCGTTCGGCCTAAACCCATTCGGGTATCACGTGGTTAATTTGTTGCTGTTTCTGGCCAACATCGCGCTGGTGTATTTCATCGCCCGACAACTACTGGAACGGATCGGTCAACGCGACGACCTCGCCGCTGCTGCCGCCGCGCTGATTTTCGCACTGCATCCGGCGCATACCGAGTCGGTCTCATGGATCGCCGGGGCCACCGACCCGCTGGCATTTTTATTTGCGCTTGCGTCGCTACTGTTTTACCTGCACAGCGTTGAGCGCGGTCACCGGTGGGCTTTTATTGCGTCCGCTGTGTGCTTCGTACTGGGGTTGTTGACTAAAGAAACCATCATCGTGTTACCGGTGCTTTTTGTCGCTTACAACGTGTTGTTCAAACACCCGGTCTTTCCGGCGCGCCTGTGGGCGTTCGTTGCGCTGGCGTTGATTTACCTCGTGATCCGCTCGCTCGCGCTCGACGTCTCGGTGGCGATTCATCCGCGCATTGACGGGCTTTGGTTCCTGATCGAATTTGTCGCGGGTTACGTCAAGCTGCTGCTGATTCCCTGGCCGTTGAATTATTACTTCGACGCGCAACCGGGCAGCGTCGCGTCCGTGCCCGAAATAATGATCTGGTGGACCGTTGCCCTTACTGCACTGGCCTGGATTATGCGCCACTGGCGGCGCGAGCCTTTGGTCGCGTTCGGCGCCCTGTGGATCATCGTCACGTTGGCACCCTCGCTGATCTGGGCGTTCCACGAACAT
>JANOOV010000258.1:0-5799 GCA_031421535.1 Gammaproteobacteria bacterium | reverse complement strand
AAGCACGTGCTGAATAGTTACCGCTTGAGAACAATTTAAAGGGGTAAAAATTTGGCGCTCCCTAGGGGTTTCGAACCCCTGTTCCCGCCGTGAGAGGGCAGTGTCCTAGGCCGCTAGACGAAGGGAGCAAATGCAGGCAAGACGATGATTTCAAGTCATTTTAAAGAAGGTGCTATTATACGGAGCGTTTGCGATTGCACAAGGTTATTGGGCTGTTAACGTCGCAACATAGGGAGATACGATCATCACCTCGCCGACCATTATTGCGCGCAGCGAACACACCATCTCGCGCGCGTTTATCAACGAAAACGCGTTAAAGGTTTTATATCGCCTGAAGAACGCCGGATACGCCGCGTATCTGGTCGGCGGATGCGTGCGCGACATGCTGCTGGGGCGCGAGCCGAAAGATTTTGATGTCGCGACCAGCGCCCATCCCGAGCAAGTCAAAGAGTTGTTCCGCAATTGCCGCCTGATCGGCCGACGTTTTCGTCTGGCGCACGTGCATTTCGGTTCCGACATCATTGAGGTTGCGACCTTCCGTGCGCAGCATGACGACGCCGACGACAGCGACGGCGTCATGCGTGACGGCATGATCATCCGCGACAATGTGTACGGCACCATCGAGCAGGATGCGTGGCGGCGCGACTTCACCGTGAATGCACTGTATTACAACATCGAAGATTTCAGCGTCGTGGATTACACCGAGGGCATGGCCGATTTGCGCCAAGGCGTGTTCCGCACCATCGGCGAACCGCTGCTGCGGTTTCGCGAAGACCCGGTACGCATGCTGCGCGCCGTCCGCTTTGCCGCCAAGTTAGGTTTTCGTATCGAGCCTGCTGCCGAAGCGGCCATCGCCCAGTTGCGCACCTTGCTTGATCAAGTCCCACCCGCGCGTTTGTTTGAAGAAATATTGAAGATGTTCATGTCCGGGTTCGCTGTCGCAACCTATGAACAGTTACGTCATTACCGCCTGTTTGAGGGCCTGTTCCCGCAGGTCGAAGCCAGCTTGACCCAGCAGCGTGACAATTTCCCGCTCACCTTATTATTGCGCGGCTTGGGCAACACCGACAAACGTGTGAATGAAGGCAAATCGGTGACACCGGCATTTCTGTTTGCGGTGATTTTGTGGGAAGCAACCCGGGTACGCAGTGCGGCCTATCAGGCTGAAGGTCGCGGCGAGCTTGAAGCGCTGCAACTGGCGGCGGCAGAAATTATTTCCGAACAGGCGGATCGCGTCGCGATCCCCAAACGTTTTACCCTGCTGGCCCGCGAAATCTGGCAAATGCAGCCGCGCCTTAAAAGTCTTGCCGGGCGCCGTCCGCTGCGCATGCTCGGGCACCCGCGCTTTCGCGCGGCTTACGATTTTCTGGTTCTGCGTGCCGAAAGCGGCGAAGAAAGCCCCGAGCTTGCACAGTGGTGGACCGAGTTCCAATACAAAGACGACGCCGGGCGCGAGGCAATGATGAGCGCCACGCAAAAACCGGCGCGCGCGTTGCGGCGCGGTCGCCGTCGCAAGCCTAAACCGGCAGGCGCGGCAGTAGCGCCATCCGAGTAATTCTCAATGCGTGCCTATATTGGGCTGGGCAGTAACCTCGCCGATCCGGTGCGGCAAGTGATGAATGCACTGGATGAGTTGCGTGCGATTCCGCAATCGCAGCTTGCCGTACATTCGAGTCTGTATCGCAGCCCGCCGCTGGGTCCGTGTGATCAGCCGGACTACATTAACGCCGTCGCGGCCCTCGACACTTTACTTGAAGCCAAAACGCTACTGCATTATTTGCATGACATCGAAGCGGCGCATGGCCGTATTCGTGTTGGTGAGCGCTGGGGCCCGCGCACGCTCGATCTGGATCTGCTGCTCTACGGCGACGAAATTTCCAGCAATGCCGAACTCACGCTGCCGCATCCCGGCGCACACCAGCGCGCCTTTGTATTGGCGCCGCTGTGCGCGATTGCGCCCGAGGCGGTGATTCCCGGAAAGGGGCGGGTATTTGAATTGCTTGAAGCTTGCCGAGCACAGCGCGTTGAGATGATCGACAGTAGCGCGTCGGCACGGTAATAATAATAGCCATTAAATCTGATCTCGATGTCACAGGACAGCGGTCAATAAAAACGAGGAGGGACACCGTGTACAGCAACCGTCAACTTGCGCATATTGTCGTGGAAGGACCGATTGGCGTCGGCAAAACCAGCCTGGCGCGGCGCTTGGTTAAGACATTTAATGGCGAGCCGTTGCTGGAAGGTGCGGACAGTAATCCTTTCCTGGAACGTTTTTATCAAAACCCGAAACGTGCGGCGCTGCCGGTGCAAATGTATTTCCTGATGCAGCGCGCGCGACAGATTCAGGCGTTGCGTCAGACCGATTTGTTCAAATCCACCTTCGTTGCGGATTTTCTGCTGGAAAAAGACCGCCTGTTTGCACGCCTGAATCTGGACGACGATGAACTTCGGCTCTACGAAATGATGTACGCCAGCCTCGCCCTTGATGCACCGGTGCCGGATCTGGTGATTTATCTGCAAGCGCCGGTCGAGGTGTTGCTGGCGCGCGTGCGCAAGCGCGGTGCGTCCTATGAGCGGCCGATGGAAATGAGTTACCTCAAACGCATCAGCGACGCCTATGCGGATTTCTTTTACCGCTACGACGCGTCGCCGCTGCTCATCGTCAACGCGGCGGACATCGACCTGGTCACCAATGACCGTGACTATCATCAGTTGGTCGAGCACATTCGCACCCTGCGCGTCGGCCGTCATTATTTTAATCCCCTGCCGATTGCGCTATGACCGCGCTTGCCGCACCCGTCACCCTCACCACGCTGCGCGCCCTGAAGCGCAACGGGCAGAAATTCGCCTGTCTCACCGCTTACGACGCGAGCTTCGCGCACCTGTGTGAAGAGGCGGGTGTGGAGGTGGTGCTGGTGGGCGATTCGCTGGGCATGGTTGTCCAGGGCCATGACACGACATTACCGGTGACGCTCAACGACATGATCTACCACACCGCCAATGTGCGCCGCAGCAGCCGCAACGCGCTGGTGATGGCCGACATGCCGTTCATGACCTATGTGCGCGCCGAGCAAGCGGTATTCAGCGCCGGACGTTTAATGAAAGAAGGCGGCGCGCACATCGTTAAGCTGGAAGGCGGCGCAGCCTTTGTCGAGACCGTGCGTGCAATGGCGACCAACGGTATTCCAGTGTGCGCGCATCTGGGCTTGTTGCCCCAGTCGGTGAACAAGCTCGGCGGCTATCGTGTGCAGGGCAAAGACGCGGCCTCCGCCACGGCGATGCTGAAGGACGCGCGCGCCATGCAAGACGCCGGTGCCGACATGGTGTTGCTCGAATGTGTGCCGGCAACGCTCGCGGCGCAAATTACTCAGGCACTGGAGATTCCCGTCATCGGCATCGGCGCGGGTGTTGACTGCGATGCGCAAGTGCTGGTGATCTACGACATGCTCGGCATCACGCCGGGCAAACGTCCGAAATTCTCGCGTGACTTTTTGCACGGGCAGGCCGGTGTGCGCGACGCCATTGCGGCGTATGTAAGCGCAGTGAAGAGCGGTACCTTTCCCGCCGCCGAACACAGCTTCTGAATGTTCATCGCCGACACCATTGCCGAGCTGCACCGTATTTTAAAAAGCTGGAACGATCACGGCGACAGCATTGCGTTAATCCCGACCATGGGCAATTTGCACGCCGGTCATCTCCGCCTGGTGCATGAAGCGCGCAAATGCGCCCAGCGTGTGGTCGTCAGCATTTTCGTCAACCCACTGCAATTCAATGACCCCAACGATTTCACCCGCTACCCGCGCACCTTCGCCGACGACCAAGTGAAACTCGCCGCAGCCAAAGCCGACTTATTGTTTACACCCGGCGCCGAGGAAATTTACCCGCCCGGCGATGTCACGCGCGTGCATGTGCCCGGCCTGTCGGAAATCTTGTGCGGCGCATTCCGGCCGGGGCATTTCATCGGCGTCACCACCGTGGTCAACAAGTTGTTTAACTTGGTGCAGCCGGACGTCGCGCTGTTCGGGCTCAAGGATTTCCAGCAGTTCACCATCATTCATCGCATGCTGCTCGACCTGCACATGCCGGTCGAACTCGTCGGCATCGAAACCGTACGCGAAACCGACGGCCTGGCGATGAGTTCGCGCAACAGTTTTTTATCGGCGGATGAACGTCAGCGTGCACCCGCCCTATATCGCGCGTTGTGCGCGGCGCGTGACGCAGTAATGAAAGGTGAAACGGAGGGTGCCGCACTCGAACAGCGCGGCATGCAGGCACTGGAGCAGGCGGGATTTAAACCGGAATACTTTACGTTGCGCCGCGCGGCGGATTTGCAGCCCGACGACGGCGCAGTGCACGAGCGGGTGATATTGGCTGCCGCCTGGCTTGGCAACACCCGGCTTATCGACAACCTGATAGTCAGACGTTCGCACACCTGAGAACCGCTTCAATACCTTTGCAACCATGGTTATTTGAGGTGATTAATTGAAAAAAGACGGCCGATACGATGTCTCGGGTATAGCTGAGGCCCAGTTTGAGCCCGGATCGAATGAGCAGGTGCTCAAGAACCGACTCGGCATCAAGTCGGTGAAGGAAATGGACGACACCGAGGCCCGTGCGTTGGAAAGGGTGATGATCGGGTTCGTTGCCAAGTACAACGAGAGGTATCGTTTTACCGTGGCCGACATCCGTGAGATTCACAAGAGCTGGCTCGGTGAGATTTACGAGTGGGCTGGCGAATATCGACAGGTGAACGTGAGCAAGGGTGATTTCCCATTTGCCGCTGCTGCGCGGCTTCCATCTCTTATGGAGGAACTCGATCGGGCCGTGTTGGTGCGACATACACCATGCAATTTCAAAGGGCGGGCAGATATCGTCCACGCGTTGGCGGAGACGCATGTGGAACTCGTACTGATCCATCCGTTTAGAGAAGGAAACGGGCGGCTGGCGCGAATTCTTTCAACCCTGATGGCGCTGCAAGCAAGATTGCCGCTGCTGGATTTCGGCCTGATCGCCGAGGAAAGGAAGGAAATGTATTTTGCTGCGGTACAGGCGGGTTTGGACAAGAACTACAAGCCGATGGAACAGTTATTCGCGCAGATTATCGGGCGGAGCCTTGCGGCTTTTTAAGTGGTTGGTGTTTGTTGCCTTCAACCAAAGTGTGCTCGATGGATTCGACCGGAGCGCCGGTTTCAACGGCGGTCGAGCTGGAGACGTTGGTAATCAGTGCCTTCCGGAATTTTTCCGGGTCGCGCAGATACGGGTTGGTTTCGATGAGCGGTTTCTGTTTCATGTGCGAATTATAGCAGAGGGAACGAGCTAACATTGTGCAGCGCGGATTCGAGAACCCGAAAGGACCATGTCCACCATTGTCCAAAAACTCTGGAACTACTGCAACGTCCTGCGCGACGACGGCATGAGCTACGGCGACTACGTCAAGGCCGCTCCTGCGCATCCATGCGCCCGCAGCAACAGTCTCCCTCCGCGGCTACATCTGTTTAAAGCGCTGCGCATAAGCGCGCGCGACTGAAAGTGTTTGCTTGCGCTCGCGCAGTTCCAGTTGGCGTGCACTCACGCGTTGAGGCGGCGGTGATCGCGGTGGAGGAGGGGCTGAACAAATAGAGCGTTGGTGAACAGCATTCGCGCTCAATAGAAAGCTGGGCCAGGTTCGCAGGCCAGTAACTCGCGTTTAATCACTCGCAGCAAGCTTCGCGGATTGGCGTTACGTACAGCAACAGTCACGCAACCATTGAAGTTCGCGAGTTTTTTAACCGCATCGGCAAATTCATGCGCGAAGTCATC
>JANOOV010000257.1:0-2512 GCA_031421535.1 Gammaproteobacteria bacterium | reverse complement strand
CGTAATTGTCATAACCCGCCCAGCGTTCATAATTTACAAAGCCGCTGATGCCGCGCGGGAACACAAACGCGCTGCGCAGTACGAACTTGAAGTAATCGGCGTCGCGCGTCTCGGTGGTGAAGCTGAAAGGTGTGGCGGTGGGGTCGGCGGTAAAACGCGCGCTGATTTTCTGGCCCGAATCCCGGAATTGATGCACCCAGGTGGCGGCGAATTGCGGCAGCACCACCGCCCAGTTGGTGCTGATAGCACGGCTGATTTGTGCCCCCAGGTTGAGTGTGAGTATGTCGATGGTCTGGCCGCCCACGGCGAGATTGAAACCGCCCGCACCGGATTCGGTGAAGCCATCGATGTTGTTTTTCGACCATAACAGGCTGGCGTTGACTGCGGCGTTGTTGCCGCGAAACGCGTAGTCGTAGCCGCCCGCCACGGTGAGGGCTAGCGCATCGGTGTCGGTGCTGCTGGTTGCGGTGGCGGTGGTGGGTGTGCCGCCCAGGTTGAAGCTGATGTTGCGCGTCAGGTCGTAACTGCCGCGCGTGAGCCCGAACGACGTCTCCACGAACAGGTTTTGCAGCGGGTAGTAAGTGCCGAACAACAGCAGGTTAAAGTCGCCACCCTTGACCGATCCGGTGCTGCCGCTGAGGTCGCCGTTGTTGCGCAGATAACGCGCGGCGCTGCCAAAAAACAGCACGTCGCTGTAGCGGTAGTCCACACCGCCAGCCAAACCGTTGCCATGGGTTTTGAATCCGGCTTCCGTGTCGGTGATGTCTTGCTGCGCGCGTGCGAAGGAGGCGTCCACAAAACCGCCCCAGCGTTTGCTCAAGAGTCCATCGGGCAATGGTGTTGCGGCATCGGTGACGGTGGTTTTAGTGTTCGCCTCGGCGGTGATCCAGCGTGCGGGAATGCGCTCGCCGTCGAACTCATACACCGGCGCGCGCGCCGCAGTGGCCTTCGCTGCATCCACCAGACGTTTGACGCTGCCGCCGCCCCAGGCGAACGACGCCCCCGGCCCGCGCGACGACAAGGTGGTTTCGGCGGTGACGGAACGCGCCGATAAGGCTTCGTAAGCATCGGCGTTGTTTACAGAGGTGGCGGACGCCGAGCAAACAGTGGCGAGTTGTTGTTGATCCGCGCTGCGACTCGCAAGTGACGATAAGCTCCCGCAAAATTTACTGAATGCCGTTGCGACGGCGGCTCCGGGCGTGTTTGTGTTCAAGGTCACAGTTAAATCGAAAGCGTCAGCGCGACTGCAAACCGGCATCCCAAGCGCAATGGCTGTGACCGGTAGTGCGCAAATTCGCACCAGCCCCCTGGGTATTTTCAAGTTTTTTATCCTCATGGATTTTCTGCGAGCTTGTATAGAAGTGCCTTTGAAGTTTAGGTACGGGGATGGGTACAGTCAATGCGATGGACTACACTTCTTCAGAGCCTGTCCATGATCTCTCTGGAGGGCGCATTGCGGCGTTAAAATCGAACTCACGACGGCAAGGATGCCGGAGGTAGAGCAACGCAGGAGCAGTTGCCGAGAATGCTCACATACTCCGTGTATGCTCCGCTTCTTCGTTCGATTTTGCCTTGCACTGCATCCCTCCAGAGAGATCATGAACAGGCTCTTAATGATCCGAGCCTGGCGAATAATTCAATGCAACCCGCAACCCAACCCAGTATCGATTTCAACGACAAGAGCCTAGGCAAGACATTTCCGCTGGATGTCGGCGATGTGGTCAGCCTCAAAGTTGCGGGATTAAAACTGGTGGCGCGACCCGGTAAACCGGAGGCGCCCACCAACAGCGTTACCGTGGTGAATGATTCGCCGAAACCCGTGGTGGTCACCGGCGGACCCATTATTATCGGCCGCCAGGCAAGTTGCGATCTGATCATTTTCGACAGTTGCATGTCGCGCGAACATGCAAGCCTGCGGGTGCATGACAATGTGCTCATGGTGCGCGATCTGGGTTCCACCAACGGAACGTTTGTGAACGGCACGCGTATCAGTCAGGAAACAGCGGTCAAGATTGGCGATATTGTCAGTTTCGATACCTATCGATTCGGCGTGATCGCATTGCCGCAAGTGCGTCAGCCCCTACCGGCCGATGCGCGCACGGTGCTGGCGCCGCGTGTTGAAAATTTAATTCCGCGGGTACAAATCCCCGCTTCAATTCCGGCCGGGCAGCCGACACCCGCAGCGCCGGTTGAAAAAGCGCCTGCACCAAAGGTTGATGTGCCGCCACCCGCGCCAGAGTCCGCTGCAAAAAAACCGGCGACGGCGGAAACCGGTGACGACGAGGGCGCGCCCTGGTGGGAACAACAAAAAAAACGCAATCGCACGGTATTCGGCGGCGCGCTGGCGGAGCCGGATGCACCATCGGGTAGCGCTGAGTTGCCCGCTGTCGATGGGCCGACGCTCCTGGGGTTGACGCCGCCGTTCAAGGGCCAGGTGTTTCCATTGCGCGAGGGTACGCTGACTTTGGGCCGCGCGAGCAACAACGAGATTGTGATCGACGCGGCGCAGGTG
>JANOOV010000256.1:0-2065 GCA_031421535.1 Gammaproteobacteria bacterium | reverse complement strand
CGTGGAGCGGAGAGCCGGAGACTTCCCTCTTGTGAGCGACAAGACTGATCCTGCTTTTCTGGTTTCGCGGGGCATAGAGCTTGAAGACTCGGACCAGAAACTCTTCGTTACTGTTGAACGCATTCAGGGTGAAGGTTTTTTGTTCGACACCGATTTCCCGGATCACGGCAGACAACTCGTTGCTGACAAAGTCATTCAGGTGAATGGCGCCGCCCCCGTCCTGTTCCGAAAGAACGATTTCGGGGCAGACGTAGCCCTGCGTGATGAAGTAGGGAAGTAGCCGCTCGACGAGGTTCCTGGCAACCGTTGGGAGCTTCTTGTCGAAGGAGCGTCCCTTCTTCAGGAGACTTAAAGTGACGACTGTGCCGGATTCCTGTTTTTCACTCACTGCGACCTTTTCACCGACGATGATGTCGTTGACCTTGCCCATGGAAAAACTGCGTACCTTGAAACCGCTGCCGCCACGGTAGACGCTCTTGACGTGTAGGTCTTCGAAGTACTTCAGGCCAGTAAAGCGGCCAAAACCCTTACCGCCTTCCTCGATCTTGAGGTCGGTATAAAGCGTGTCGAAGGAATTGCGATGCGCATCGGTAAACCCAATGCCGTTGTCCTCGATTTCAAAGCTGCGAACGTCTGGAAGATTGCCATCCGACTCGCGCTGACTGCTCCGCAACGCCCGGATTAAAACCTTTCCATCGCTCCTGCCAGCCTCGTCAATTGCCTGAATGGCATTGACGACCATCTCGACGACCGGCGTGTAGACCGTGGTGTTGGCCCGGATGTTCTCGATCGCTCTCTTGATGTTGACGTTGCTCATCTAGACATTTCTCCGACGTTCCAATTCTCTATTCCTGCAAGTGCCCAAAAGCTGTATATCCTCGTCCAAGCCCGGCTTAGCGGATTCGCCACAATTAAATCGCAGCATTGACCGCTTCGAGCAGCTGGTTGATGCGGGCTATGGCTTCTTTCTCGGGCATTCAGATTCTATTCTCGGCGACGTTGACAAGGTCTGCCAGTTGCTTGTGCAGGATCAATTCATACCACTTTCGCCGGACAATTCCGGCCAGTCGCGCAAGGCTACGATGTTCCTGTCTGTCTAGGCAACAGGTGCGCGTGCGGGAGCACACTGACTCACGAAGCGCTACACTAGTCCGTCCAAATTACCGTCAGCATCACACGCTGTTTCAATCCATGCACCCACTTCGCCGCCTGTTTGACTATGCCCGGCAGTATCGCTCGCAGGTTGCGCTCGCGTCGCTGTACTCCGTACTCAATAAAATCTTCGATGTATTGCCGGAGATTTTGATCGGCGTGGCGGTGGATGTAGTGGTGAATCAAAAAGCGTCGTTTCTGGCGCGCCTCGGTGTGGTCGAACCCAAAGACCAGCTCGTATTGCTGGCGTTGATCACGGCGCTCATCTGGATCAGCGAGTCGCTGTTTGAATATCTCTATCAATTGAAGTGGCGCAATCTGGCGCAGAATCTTCAGCATGACATGCGCATGGAGGCGTATCGCCACGTACAGAAACTGGAGCTGGCGTATTTCGAGCGTAATCGCACCGGTAACCTGCTGGCGGTGCTCAATGAAGACATTAATCAAATGGAGCGCTTTCTCAACGGTGGCGTGAATGATTTGATTCAGGTGTTCGTTGGCTCGCTGCTGGTCGGCGCGGTGTTCTTCGTCATCACCAGCCAGCTTGCGTTTCTCGCGCTGGTGCCGGTGCCGTTTATTCTCTACGGCGCATTCTGGTTTCAGTCAAGACTTGCCCCTCGCTACACGGCGGTACGCGAAGCGGCGGGGGCGCTGGCGACACGCCTGAACAATAATCTCAGTGGGATTGCGACGGTGAAAGCCTACACCGCCGAGGAGTTCGAGGCCGAACGCATCCGCGAAGGTTCCGACGCCTACCGTGCGCGCAATAGCGAGGCGATTCGCTGGTCGGCCGCGATCACGCCGGTGATTCGTATGGCGATTCTCGCTGGGTTTACGGTCACGCTGTTGTACGGCGGCTTCATGGCCTTGAATGGCGAGATCGGCGTCGGCAGTTATTCGGTGCTGGTTTATC
>JANOOV010000255.1:0-3367 GCA_031421535.1 Gammaproteobacteria bacterium | reverse complement strand
GAGTTTCGCGTCGGCCCAGCTTTGTACAATGCGCGCACCCAGCGCGAGAGCGAGGATTTCTTCCTTGTCGAACATCAGCGGCGGCAGATCGTAACCGCGACGCAGCGCGTAGCCGATGCCCGCCTCGCCCTCAATCGGCACACCACTCGCGAACAGGTCGGCGATGTCGCGATACACCGTGCGCATCGACACTTCCAGTTTTTCCGCCACTTGCTGTGCGGTCAGCACACGGTGGGTGCGCAGCAGTTGAATGATCTGAAACAGTCGATCGGCGCGGCGCATGTTAGTCAACGATCAGTAATGTTTAGGTGGGGCACTTGACTAGGTTGCGCATCGGCTTCGTGTTAACCCGCAACGGGTGAGCACAGCTCAATCAACGAGCCTTCCTTGGCGCGGACATAGGCGACACACTGTCCCCAAGGTTTTTCAATCGGCGGTTTGATCGGGATGGCACCCGCAGCAACAGCCCGGGCATAAGCGGATGCCACGTCGTCGGTGACAAACGCCAACTCAACACCCAAGGGCGCCGCATTGAGATCGGCTTTCTGATAGTGCCCATCAAGGTTCATTTCACCCATCGCATGCGAGGCGAAGGCAAGCACGGTGGTGCCGGTTTCCAATTCTCCGTATTCGTTTGAGTCGTGAAGAAAACGGGTTTCAAAACCAAACGCCTGTTTGTAAAAGGTGAGTGCTTCAGTCACCGATGAGACGTAAACGATGGTGTAACCGAATTTCATTTTTTTGCTCTCTTGTAGTATCACGACTCAGAAATATCGAAACATGAAACAGCGGCTTTTTTCGCCCTGCGTTGTTGCAGCCCCTTGCAATACGTACAGTATTGCTGCGGGTCCGCGCCTAGCAGGGCAAAAAAATCCATCCGTTTCATTTGTTCCGATATTTCTGAGTCGTGATACTAGTCTTGGGTTTTTTTGGCTTGGGTTGCGGAAGCTCGCTACCGGTTACTTTGAAGAGCTGGCGCATTAAGTCACGATCCTCGATATTCTCGCCGATGAGGAAGTGAGGCTTGGCGCCCGGATAAGGCGGAGATTCGACAACAGTTTTGAGAAGCGCGCGCCCGGCCTGCGTCTGCTTTACAAACAATTGATTGTCGCAGACCAGCGCAACGACCTTGGTTTCAAGGTAAAGCGCATATTCGCCGAACATTTTTTTAAACGCGACCGGCCCGCCGCCGCGCACTTGATCGCAAACATATTCAACAAAATCCAAGTCGGATGCCATGTCTTTTCCGCCTTACTAAAGATCGCTCGGTGCCGTGTGTCGACAGATAAACCATTCAGTCCGCGTTGGGTGGTGGGAAGAAACTTGTTGTTACTAACCTTGCTTCGGCATTTTTACCAAGTAATAAATAAACCCGCTGGCTAACAGAACGTGAAGAATAGTATTGGGCACAATTCCAGACAGCTGGGTAATTACTCCGTTTGCGTAGGCAATCGGCTCAATGGCGAGCAGCCCGAGTTGCAAAATAATATTGCCAATAAAAACCGCTTGCAGCGTCGGCGAGTCTTCATGGGTTCGGTAGAGAAAGGCCGTGACGCCCACTGAAATAAGTAGAATGCCTACTTCGCGTACCCATACATTCACGGCTGCATTGGGCGCGACGCCTTTACTCTCCAGCAGTATCTCCGGAAAAATCAGCGCGAATGTTCCCACCGCGAGTGCGATGAAGGATGCAATTCCTAAAAATGTCTGTCTGGTCATGATGGGCGTGTCCCTCAAACTGGCTTAATCCAGAATAGCCGCCCCAAACGGATTGTCGATGGCGATTAACCATCGCCCATCGGTCTGCCGACGCAGCACGTCGGAGGACGTGCCACCCATTTTCACCGGGGCTCCATCCGGAGCGGTGCCGGTTGCAGTCCATTTGGAAACGAACAGTACGATATCGTCGGCTTGGATAATTTTGTGGGTTTCAGATGTGATCGTCACCTGCATGGCAATAAATCCAGCGAAGCCTTCCCGAATGGCTTTTTTTCCAGTGGCCACTTGCCCGGGTTGCACAATCAGGGTTGCCTCGGTTTCATAACAGGCGACGGCGGCTTCAAGATTGCCCTGGTTAACGGCTTTGATTAATCGGGTGACGGTATCTACCGGACTGGGTGCATTCATGTGTTGCTCCTTTGGTGTGTTTTTTGGTTCATGCGGATGCATGATGGCAAGGCCATTCTGCGACATCGCTACTGACAGCGTGGTGTCAGCAGCGTGAGCATCCGGGCCCGCATCGTCATAGCGTGGTAGTGAGTCGGTAATCTCGAACCAGGCAATCCGGCTCTGCCGCCAGATGTGATACTGCGGAGTAATAAGTGCCGGAGCATGAAGACTGGCCAGTGTTACGTCCACGGTGGCTGGAGATACCGAGCGGCGAAATACGAGCTGCGTGCCGCACCTGCTGCAAAATTCTCGTTGGCTATGCGGGCTTGATTGGAAAATCGCCGGGCGCCCTGTGGTGTAGCAAAACCCACTAACCAGTACGGTGAGCCACGCCAGTGTCGGCGCTCCGCTGGAGCGCTGGCAAAGCCGACAATGACAGTAACCCGCGTCCAGCGGCTGAGCGCTGATGCGATACTGCACTGCGGTGCAGAGACATCCTCCTTCAAGAATTTGGACTGGGTTGAGCGGTTGCGTAATTGAAGGACTGGTCATGATGATCAGCCCGTATATTTATCTTGGTACTCATCCGTCGGCTCAGTGTGTTGCACGACATCAATGACCATTCCGCCGGGGTCTTTAATCATGAAATGCCGCTGGCCCCACGCCTCGGTTCTTACATGAAGGAGAAGGATGTCGCTCTGCTTGAATTTTTCGTATTCCTGATCAACGTCATCGACTTCAAACGAATAGATCAGCCCGCTACCTGCGTAGGCGGCCTGTAAAAAGTCGGGCTGCGTAGGATGGTTCGGCTGCAAGAAACCCAACTGAATGCCAGTCTCCGAGGCAAGATGAACATACCAGTCTGCTTCAAAG
Organism: Gammaproteobacteria bacterium; assembly: GCA_031421535.1. Classification (GTDB taxonomy): domain Bacteria; phylum Pseudomonadota; class Gammaproteobacteria; order SG8-11; family SG8-11; genus UBA6921. Next base: position 385 of record JANOOV010000255.1, on the reverse strand, counting down.
ACGACGGTGAACCCGAAGTGCCGCGTATAGAAATCCCGGCATGCGGTGAGCTTGGTGGTCGTTAGCACCGGAAAGAAACGGGTTGATTTAACGGCTTGCATGGCGCGCCTCTATAAGATTCGTTTTGGTTTCCAGGAGCAATTGATCCTTGAGTTTTTGCGGCACTTTATTCCAATGCATATCCATTAACGCACCCTGCAACGAGTACAGGTAGTAACACACGGGGATGGTTTGGTTTGGATAGTTCCGGCAGATCCATTGATAGGCTTTTGCCGGGCCGATGCGTTCGAGATCCGCGCGGGTATAGACCCCGATTTCGTTAAGCCGCCCTTCTATGGTTGGCCCAATATTTTTCAGGCGAGAAAGTTCTGATTTTTTCTTCACC
>JANOOV010000254.1:0-4009 GCA_031421535.1 Gammaproteobacteria bacterium | reverse complement strand
CCGGGCGCGGCGCGGCCTTTGATGGGTGGTGGTGAGTTCATGATAAATTTCAACCGGTCTCAAAAAAACTGCTGTAGTCCGAATGCGATGCCCGTTTGCCGCACTGGCGTGTGCGTACGTGCCACGTCGAGACGTAGCACCGCACGGTAGATACGCGGCAGGATGATGCGCAGCCCGGCGCCGCTGCTGACGAAGGGATGTGAGAAGCCATTGAGCGAGAAGTCCTGATCGTCCCAGGTTTTTGCCAGATCGGCGAACACGTTGCCCTGCAACACCGCGCGCGGCGAGCTCCATAATGTTGGGCGTACCTCCGCATTCACCAGCCAGTAGTGATCGCCGCGAAACTGGCCGTCGAGAAAGCCGCGCAGCGTGTCCAGCCCGCCGAGATAAAACTTGTGCTGCACTTCGCGCCCGGTTTTCGTGCCCAGTTGCGCCTGCGCGGCGATGTTCCAGTCGCGTGTCGGCCGCCATGCGCCCAGCCAGCGTACTTCCGCACGGGTGAAATTAAATTCAGAACCGATGGCCGTGTGCGCGAGTTCCGCTTGCAGCGTCCATTCCGAACCCTGCACGTAAAATTCATTGCGGTCGATGCGCCCGAACACCGCGCGCGGCAGCAACGACACCGTGCGCCCGGAGTGCAGCGGATGCTCTTCCAGAAACGCCGCGTTACGTTGTGCGCGCTCAGTGCTCGAGTCGTCGATGAAGAAATCATTGGTGTAGAGACTGAGCCCCACCCCCAAGCGCACATTCGGCGCCCACGTATGCAGCAGCCGTGTGTTGAAGCGCCGCTCCCGGTTATCGAAATACGCTTGCTCGTTACCGTCAAGGGACAGTAGCGGCAGGTTGACAGTGTGGGAGTAAAGCTCGGCGCCGAAATGATTGTCGCGTGACAGCAGATACGGATGACGAAACCAGATCACGCCGCCGGGGTTACCGTTCATGTTCTCGTACTGCGCGCCTGCTTCAAGCAAACGGTCAAGCAGGTTCACTTCGTAGGCGCCCACCGTAAACAGTGACGTTCCGCCGCCTTGCTTGAATTTGAAAATCGGAATCAGCGAAAACTTATTGAGCGCATGCACGGTAAGGTGGCGCGCGTCGCCCTCTTCCCTAATCTCGCCGCGCACGTCATAAAACAACTCGGTATTGCGCAAGCGCTGTAGATCGTCGTCCCACACTAAAGGATCGAACGGCGCACCGACACGGGTGTCGAACCATTGCCGAATCACATCGGCCTGGGTGCGCGCGCCGACAACGTTTATCGTTTCCACCGTGGCCGCGTGCGTCAGGTTGGCCAACATCAGCGTGGCGAAAAACAAAACACGCCCTGTGCGGGCGTGGGTCTTTATGTTTATTAGCAGCGGAGTGTAGTGGTTCATGCGCAGATTATGCGCAAATCTAACGCTATAGTCTTCACGCGCTGATCACGTGCAGTTCGGTGGTGTTTGCAGCGGGGTGCTGCATCATGGACAGTCGTTCGTAATAACGAGCAAGGAGGCAGGCTGACGAGGCGTCAGCCTGCCTCCTGCTGTTTTAGATTAAATTGAACCCTCTTCGTGCATTGCGAGGAAAAACACCACAAACAAACCAACGGCAATTAAAATTGCGGTAATCATAGGTGGCACCTCCTAGTTATAGCTGGGTAGCTCCGATAGGCGGGAAATGTGATCTGCCAGCGCTATCGGTAACCAATACTAAGCACTCTAGGCGTATATTTTATGTAAAATAAATCGAACATTTTTATCAGCATAACTTTTACCCCAAGTTCTACTAATCCTAAAATTTCCAAGTGGTGTTTCAGGTTACCCGGCGCAACACGAAAGCTGCGTTACGTCCTTGCTGAAAGTCTGCGCGCACAGCTTGAGTGCTTCGACCATAGTGAGGTAGGGGAACAAGCGGGCAGCCAAGTCGTGTACCGTCATGCCCGCGTGAATGGCGAGCGCGGCGGATTGAATTATTTCACCGGCTTCGGGTGCAATGACTTGCGCGCCCAGCAATTTTCCGCTGCCCGCTGCCGCCACCAGTTTTACGAAACCGCGCGTGTCGAAATTCGCCAGCGCGCGCGGCACGTGTTCGAGTCCCAAGGTGTGTGTTTCGACTTTTATGTCGAGCTGGCGCGCACGCGTTTCATCAAGCCCGACGGTCGCGACTTGCGGATCGGTAAACACCACGGCGGGCACGGTGCTCAGATCGAGGCGTTCATCGCCGCCCAGCATGTTGGCCGCCGCGCGCGTGCCGGCAGCAGCGGCCACGTAAACGAAGGCCGGCCCTGCGGTGCAGTCTCCGGCGGCGTAGATGTTGTTTGCCGAGGTGCGCAGGTGGTCATCGACCACAATTGCGCCACGTGCGTCGGTTTGAATTCCGGCCTGCGCCAAATTTAACTCGGCCGTGTTCGGAGTGCGCCCGGTTGCGATCAGCAATTGGTCGGCATGGATGATTTCGCCGTCGATATCGAGTGCGTAGCCCACCTGTGAGTATGAAACGCTGCGCAACGTGCAGGCAGTGAGCACGCGCATGCCGTCGTCGGCAAGAATGCTTTGCAGCGTTGCGCCGATCAGCGGGTCGTCTTTCGCCAGCAGCGTCGAACGCGCGATCAAGGTCACGCGGCTGCCCAGGCGCAAGAATGCTTGCGCCAATTCCAGCGCCACAATGGAACCGCCGTACACGACCAGATGTTCGGGCAACTGCGCCGCGACCAGCGCTTCGGTCGAAGTCCAGTACGGTGCGTCGCGTAGGCCAGGGATTGCGGGAATGAACGGTGCCGCGCCGGTGGCGATCAGTGCGCGTTCGAAGCGGATGTCCTGCACTGCACCGCCGGTCTCGACCAGCGTCAGCGTGTGCGCATCTTTGAAGCGCGCTTGGCCGTGCCGCACGGTGATGTTGGGATTACCCTGCAGAATAGTTTCGTACTTGGCGTGGCGCAGCTCGGCCACACGCTGTTGCTGTTGTTGCAGCAACAGCGCGCGATTCACCACGGGTTGGTGTGTCGAGATGCCGACATCGAACGGACTGTGTGCCCGCAGGTGCGCGATATGCGCGGCGCGGATAAAAATTTTCGACGGCACGCAGCCGACGTTCACGCAGGTGCCGCCGAGTGTGCCGCGCTCGATGAGCGTGACGCGCGCACCGCCGTTGGCGGCACGTAACGCCGCTGCCGACGCGGCGGCACCGCTGCCGATAACGACAACGTTAGGCATCATTGCGACGTGCTGTTGTTGAGTGTGGAGGGATAACCGGCTGCAAACGTCGCGCTCAATAAATTGTCGAGCTGCGCCTTGCTGTCATCGAACGTCACCACGGCCTGATTTTTTTTCAGCGATACGCTGACTTTGGATACGCCGGGCACCTTGGTCAGCGCTTTTTTCACTGTGATCGGGCACGTTGCGCAAGTCATGTCAGACACGTCGAGAGTAACGGTTTTTTCGGCGGCGCCAACGAGCGTTGCCGCGAGCAACAATGCGAGTGCAGTGAGTGAATTAAATTTCATGACGCGTCTCCTCGTAACAGATGTTGTTAGTAAAACCACGGGGCAATCAACGGGAACGCGAGCAGCGCGACAATCAGCATCGCGATCACGCCAAACAAAATTTTGTAGCGACGATTGATCTGCGGCAGTGCGCACACGGTGCCGGGTGCGCAGGCGCTCGCGGGCCGCCAGATTTTGCGGAACGCCAGCACCAGGAACACCATGGTCAAGCCAATGAACAGCGGCCGCCACGGTTCCAGCACGCGCAGGTTACTAACCCAGGCGCCGCCGATACCGAGCATCACCAGCACCAACGGACCCACGCAACACAACGACGCGGCGATGGCCGCCACGGCACTCGCGAACAACGAGCCCTGGCCTGATGATGTTGACTGCATGGCGTTTTCCTTTGCGGGTAGTGCGACTACCATACGTCCGTAGCCAAGTACGGACTCAAGAGGTAAAAATGAGCAAAGAGTCGAAAATTCCCGCCGCGCTGGATTTCCCCCTCCCCGCGCAAAGCCAACGCGGTGGGAATCAGCGCGG
>JANOOV010000253.1:0-6701 GCA_031421535.1 Gammaproteobacteria bacterium | reverse complement strand
TGCACGGGATAACCGCGCAACCGGAGTGACAGCACCAGCTCGCGCCAACTGCGCGGTGCATCGTGTTGTAAATGCAGTACACGCGCCCGTCCCGCACTTCCGCCGTAGGCAAACCCGCTGCGCAACATCGTGCACAGCGCTGCCGTATCTGTACTCCAGGCCTCACCTCCTTCTCGTGCAGCATATATTCGCAGCTAAAGCTGACCGGCTAAAGCCGGTGGTTTAAGCCTTGGAATGGAAAATTAAGCGCCCCGGAATTGCGGCGCTGTCTGGCATCGTGTTGCTGAGTCTTATTGTTGGTGTTCTGCATGTTTTCGTTAGGGCTCAGTAGTAACAAAGCTCACACGCGCAGGCTTTTTTCCCCGCGCCCAATCCCGGAAACTCCTGACCGTACCGTTTCCAGAATCTGGTTCTGGCCGAGGGCTTTTATGAAAGCGTCAAGCTTGGCGCCGATGCCGGTGAGTTCGATGGTGTAGGTGGTTTCGGTCACGTCGATGATGTGGCCACGGAAAATATCCGCCAGGCGTTTAACTTCTTCGCGCCCGCCGTTTACCGCACTGACTTTGATCAACATCATTTCACGTTCGATGTGTTCGCCTTCGGTGAGGTCGATGAGCTTGACCACGTCGATCAGCTTATTCAGCTGTTTGGTGATCTGCTCGATGATTTCGTCGGAGCCGCGCGTGACCAGCGTCATGCGCGACAGCGACGGGTCTTCGGTCGGCGCCACGGTCAGCGATTCGATATTGTAACCACGCGCCGAAAACAGTCCGGCGACACGCGACAGCGCGCCCGATTCGTTTTCCAGCAAGATTGAAATAACGTGTCGCATCATGCCAACTCCCGCTCGGCATCCACGCCTTGCTGGCCGGGCGACAGATGCATTTCATGATGACCCTTGCCCGCAGCGATCATGGGATAGACGTTCTCGGATTGATCGGTAATGAAATCCATGAACACCAGGCGGTCCTTCATCTTGAGCGCGTCTCTGAGCGCGCCCTCGACGTCGGCCGGTTTCTCGATGAGCATACCGACGTGGCCGTAAGCCTCCGCGAGCTTGACGAAATCCGGCAGCGCGTCCATGTACGAATGCGAGTAGCGCGACTCGTAGAAGAACTCCTGCCACTGGCGCACCATGCCCATGTAGCGGTTGTTGAGATTTACAATCTTGACCGGCAGGTCGTATTGCTTGGCGGTCGAGAGCTCCTGGATGCACATCTGCACCGACGCCTCACCGGTCACGCACACCACAGTGTCATCTGGATGCGCTAACTGCACACCGAGCGCCGCCGGCAATCCAAAACCCATCGTGCCCAGCCCCCCGGAGTTGATCCAGCGGCGCGGCTTGTTGAACGTGTAAAATTGCGCAGCCCACATTTGGTGTTGACCGACGTCCGAGGTCACGTAAGCGTCGCCCTGGGTCAACTCGTGTAATTTTTCCAGCACGTACTGCGGTTTGATGAGCTTGCTCTTGCGGTCGTAAGCCAGGCAATTGATGCCACGCCAGTCGTCGATTTGTTTCCACCATGCCGCAAGCGCCGCCGCGTCCGGCTTCTTTTTGGCGGCATGGGTTTGCTTGATCAAATCTTTGAGCACGCTGTCGGCCTCACCGACGATGGGAATCTCGACCGGCTTATTTTTGGCAATGGAGGCCGGATCAACGTCGACGTGAATAATGCGTGCGGTCGGGCAGAATTTCTTGATCTCGCCGGTCACACGGTCGTCAAAACGCGCACCGACAGCGAGCAACACATCGCACTCGTGCATCGCCATGTTGGCTTCGTAAGTGCCATGCATGCCGAGCATGCCGACGCTGAGCGGGTCGCTCGCCGGAAACGCGCCTAGACCCATCAGGGTCTGGGTGATCGGGTAACCCAGCAGGCGCACAAACTCGGTAAGCGATTTTGACGCCTCGCCGATCACAACGCCACCCCCGGTGTAGATCATCGGGCGCTTGGCATCAAGCAGTAATTCAGCCGCGCGTTTGATCTGCCCGGGATGCCCGTGAGTGACCGGACTGTACGAACGCATCACGATCTTGTCGGGATAGTGGTATTCGGTTTTGTGCGCGGTCACATCTTTTGGGATATCGACAACCACTGGCCCCGGCCGACCGGTGGTCGCGACATAGAACGCCTTCTTGATCGTCACGGCCAGATCTTTTACGTCTTTCACCAGAAAATTGTGCTTCACGCACGGGCGCGTGATGCCGACTGAATCAACTTCCTGAAACGCGTCGTTGCCGATGAGATGTGTCGGCACCTGACCCGTGAGCACCACCAGCGGAATGGAATCCATATACGCGGTCGCGATGCCGGTAACGGCATTGGTCGCGCCTGGGCCGGAGGTGACCAGCACGACACCCGCACGCCCGGTGGAGCGCGCATAGCCGTCCGCCGCATGCGTCGCGCCCTGCTCGTGGCGCACCAGAATATGCTTGACCTTGTCTTGTTTATAAAACGCGTCGTAAATGTGTAGCACCGCCCCGCCGGGATACCCGAACACATACTCGACGCCCTCGTCGGCCAGACATTGCACGACGATTTCGGCACCGGTTAATTCCACGATGAAAACTCCTTCACAGTTACAGAGAAAAAAAGCCCGAAAAGCAGGCGATTTGGGACCAGATGCAAAGAAACATACTTCTATCGTGTTCCGCCCGCGCCGGTCAAGTCATATCAACCGCTTGGGAAGCAACATGCAACGGTGGCGACGCACACGGTGCGATGGCCGGAAATGCGCGCTGTGTCGCAGATCACGACGCCTTGTATAAAGGTCAGAACACCCCGGACGACACACGCTAGGACACCCTAAATTGAACGACAACTATCCGCCCACGACGGACGACTGGCAACTTCCGGGAGCCCCCATGCACGGCCATTTACGCATCATCATCGAAGGTCAAACCACCGACGGCAAAACATTTCGCCCCAGCGACTGGTCGGAGCGTCTGTGCGATCTGCTCGCCGCGTTCGGACGCGATCAACGCATCTGCTACTCACCGCTGTTGCTGCCGATGATTCGCGACGGTTTGCGTTGCGTCGTCGTGGACGACAGCATGCAATCCGCGCATCCCCACCTCTACCAACAGATTATGGATTTTGCGCAGTCCAACCGTTTAATTATCATTTACGATGGCGAAGGCCCGGCCTTACGCGCCAATGCCGCGTAAGTAATACGACAAAAAAATAACGTGGGAAGAGCGTATGCAATCTTTGCTTTTCAAGCTGGGCTTGGTATTGACTGCATTGGTTGGCTGGGTCGTCTACGACCGCTGGGATGACTTGCACGCGCACACCGCAACAAGTGCGGCAACAGTTTCAACCAAAATGAAATCGTCACTGCCTACTGAACCCCAGACCAACGTCACGACAAAAGTCTACAAATGGCAAGACGCACAAGGGCGTTGGCAGTTCAGCAACACCGCGCCCAAGACCCAGGCAACCGTTGCGACGCAGACTTACAACTCCAATGAAAATGTAATTCCGCGTCTGACTGCGGCGGATATCGCACTCGCCACGCGCAAAAACAAAAAAGAGGAAGCCCCGGCCAGCAGCGTGCTCGGCCATCTTCCGGCCATAGCCAACCCCGCGCGCGACGCACAGAACGCCGCCGCGCAACACGAAGAGCAAATGCAGCGCGCGTTGCAGCAGAATTAAATTTCCGTCCCTCAATAATAATCACACTGGCGACACGAACTCATGCGCATTATGATGCCGACGTAGTCATGTGGAGCGAGCACTAAGTTCTTACAAATAATCAATCGGGCGGGTTAACCGCCCACACCACTCGTGGGGAGGGGTCTATGCAGCGACAATTAAAAATGATCGGCGGCGTGTTGGTATTCATCGGCGGGATGATCGGTGGCAACGCGTTATATAAATGGCTCAGCGAGCACTCCGAAGGACATCTGGTTGCGCAGGAGATGGTGTCCAAACACCGGCCGGATTTTTCGTTGCCCGATCTCGCCGGGAAAATGCACTCCATGTCCGAGTGGGACGGCAAAGTCACCGTAGTGAATTTCTGGGCCACCTGGTGCCCGCCTTGCAAACGCGAGCTACCCGCCTTTATCGAGTTGCAACACCTCTATGGTGGGCAAGGGGTGCAGTTCGTCGGCATCGCCATCGACAACAAAGAACAAGTCATCGCCTATGCCGACAGCGTCGGCATTGACTACCCGACCCTGCTTGGCGAAGACAATGCGGTAAAAGTCTCACGCGCTTTTGGTAATCGGCTCGACGCCCTGCCCTACACGGTGATCATTAATCGCAACGGCGATATCGCCTTGGTACAGCGTGGCGAACTGACGCGCGAACTGGCCGAAGAGACGATCAAATCGTTACTCTAACTGCGGCGTCCGTGCTGAAGTTGCCAGCATTTGTTCCGATCTTCCGCGAATCACACGCTTTCTAGACAAGACCGCCGCGCTTGTAGATAATGAGCCCCGCTTCTCATTCGGCTCACTCTGGCTCATGGCAACACTGCTGATATTGCACGGTCCCAATCTCAATCTGCTCGGCACCCGCGAGCCTGCGATTTACGGCCACACCACACTTGCCGTAATCAATCAAAAACTGGAAACACTGGCACATGCCGCCGGGCATCAGGTGTTGTGTGTGCAAAGCAATGCCGAACATGAATTGATTAACCGCGTACAACAAGCACAACAAGAGAACATCGCCTTCATCATCATCAACCCGGCTGGACTCACGCACACCAGCGTGGCCTTGCGCGACGCATTGGCCGCGACGCAAATTCCGTTTATCGAAGTGCATCTTTCCAATATTTACAGCCGTGAAGAATTTCGCCGACACTCGTATTTTTCTGATCTTGCCGTCGGCGTCATTTCCGGGCTCGGCGCGCAGGGTTACGAACTCGGCCTGGCTGCTGCGCTGCTGCGCCTTGCGAACCCATCGAACTAACTGAACCTCATTCGGAATCGATACATCATGGATATACGCAAAGTAAAAAAACTCATTGAGCTGGTCGAAGAGTCCGGCATTGCCGAACTTGAAATCCACGAAGGCGAAGAATCGGTGCGCATCAACCGTTACAGCCAGAGCGCGCCGGTGGTGATGAGCAATTCAATGCCGATGCCCGCGCCGCAATATGCGCCCGCCATCGAGAGCAAGGCTCTTGAAGCCCCGGCGGTGGCTGAAGAAACCGGCCACGTGGTGAAATCGCCGATGGTCGGCACCTATTACCGCTCGCCCGCACCGGGCTCCAAAGCCTTCGTCGAAATCGGCAGCGTCGTGAAGCAGGGCGAAACGCTGTGTATCATCGAAGCCATGAAGCTGTTAAATCAAATCGAGGCGGACCGCGCCGGCACCGTGAAAAAAATCCTGGTGGAAAACGGCCAGCCGGTGGAATACGGCCAGCCCTTGTTTGTGCTCGAATGACACTGCCTCAGCCGGACTCATCAACTCATGTTTGAAAAAATCGTAATCGCCAATCGTGGAGAAATCGCGCTGCGTATTTTGCGCGCCTGCCGCGAGCTGGGCATCAAAACCGTTGCTATTCACTCCACTGCTGATCGCAATCTCAAGCACGTGCGTCTCGCCGATGAATCGGTATGCATCGGTCCACCGCCGTCGGCAGAAAGTTATCTGAACATTCCGGCGGTGGTGAGCGCCGCCGAAGTCACCGACGCGCAAGCCATTCATCCCGGTTACGGTTTTTTATCGGAAAACGCCGACTTCGCCGAACGTGTCGAACAAAGCGGCTTTGTGTTCATCGGCCCGCGCGCTGAAACCATCCGCATCATGGGCGACAAGGTGTCGGCGATCAAAACCATGAAGGCGGCGGGCGTGCCGTGCGTGCCCGGCTCGGACGGATCGCTGGGTGACAACGACGATGAGAACCTGCGCATCGCTAAAGAAATTAGCTACCCGATCATCATCAAAGCATCCGGCGGTGGCGGCGGCCGTGGCATGCGCGTGGTGCACAGCGAAGCCGCGTTATTGAGCTCGATCTCGCTGACCCGCACCGAAGCCCAAGGCGCGTTCGGCAATCCCGCCGTGTACATGGAAAAGTTTCTGGAAAATCCGCGCCACATTGAAATCCAGGTGTTGGCGGACCAGCACGGCAGTGCGATTTATCTGGGCGAGCGCGACTGTTCGCTGCAACGCCGCCACCAAAAAGTCGTCGAAGAATCACCCGCGCCCGGCATCACCGAAGAAATGCGCAACGCCATCGGCAAGCGCTGCGTCGATGCCTGCCTGGCAGTAGGTTATTTAGGTGCGGGCACATTTGAATTTCTGTACGAAGACGGAAATTTTTACTTCATCGAAATGAACACGCGCGTGCAAGTCGAACATCCGGTCACCGAAATGGTGACGGGAGTTGACATTGTCAAAGAGCAAATCCGCATCGCGGCGGGCGAGCCGATGACGTTTAAACAAAAAGACATCGTGTTGCGCGGCCACTCGATCGAATGCCGCTTGAACGCCGAAAACGCGCGCACCTTCATGCCCTGCGCCGGTACCATTCACCAGTTTCACGCACCGGGCGGTCCGGGTGTACGCGTGGATTCGCACATTTACAACGGCTATGTCGTGCCGCCGTTTTACGACTCGATGATCGGCAAGCTGATCGTCCACGCGGAAAACCGTGCGGCGGCTTGTGCACGCATGGCCAGCGTGCTCAGCGAAGTGATCATCGAAGGTATCGACACCAACATTCCGTTGCACCAGGATATTTTT